>DIEQ01000083.1 GCA_002418705.1 Mageeibacillus sp. UBA5770
TAGAAGTTTTCTCGTGTACCGGCAAGAATCACAACTACCATCTGCCCGTCTTCTTCATAGATTCTGTAGGCTAGCTCATAATTGGTTTTGCTGTAGTAGACATCAAGGCAATAAACCCCTGCCAGATCACCTGCTTTTAACTCGCCAATGTACGGGGCGCTGCTTATTTTTTCAAGGGCCTCATGAAAAGCTTTCTTGAGACCCTTTTCCTTAACTTTCTTCAAGTATTTTTCTGCTGCTCCTGTGAAACGGATTTCGTACATCTATTTGTCCTCCGCTCCGAAGATATCCGACATGGTTGCGCTCTTTGGGTCACCCTTTGCAATTCTGTCTGCTTCACCGATCAGTTTATCCATGGCAGGAGTGATTTTTTTGCTCACTTCCTTGAACTTTACAAGGAGCTCTTGTCCTGAAAATCCTTGAGCAATCAAATCAGCAAGAATTTGCTCAGAAAATTCGCTGCCTGTATTTTCCCGGATAGGGCGAATGACAATTGCATTATTTTGCAGAATGCATTCGGCTTCGTTGCCAAAGCCCAACTTTTCGAAATACTTCTGTGGTATGGTTATCTGCCGCTTTCCTGAAACACTAATAATTTTACGTTCCATAGAATTTCTCCTCGTACTTTTTGCCATGTTCATTCCTCCACCCATATATACTCTGAGTATGGTTTATGCATATTTCTTATTTTTATTATAACCAAGAAAATGAGAAAAATCAAATCAGGATATCACTCCCTTTTTGATCGGTTCTCATATCGTTACCTTCATGTAAACCAGCATTCATAATATACAAAATCAGTGGTACTCTCGAAATTGCATTGAAAATAGCATTTGAAATATCTCACATATGCAATAACTTTGTAGAAGCAAAGTCTTTTTACGTTGTAATAAAATAAGTCTTTTGTCTTAATGCCTATACTACCGCCTTCTACCACGTTCTTTGTGGCAGTATGTAGGCAGTATATAGGCAGTATGCGGCAGCAAATAGACCGGTTGTTTGGAGTAAAAGACGCTGATCCTATCCTTCTATCTTTTCCATAAGAAATGCTTCCTGCTCTAACCTTAGCCCCGTTTCCAACATCGCCTGAATGAGTTTTGAAAATTGAAGAAATTCGGACATCTCAACCGCTTTCAGCAGCTGATTTCGATAGGCTTGAGAATAGGTAATCCCATAGTTTTTCATTTCCAGGAGCGTCTGGCTATCCATTTTATATGGTATGAGATTCTGCGCTATATCTTTTTGGATTTGCATAAATATTTTCATACCACCGAGATCAATATCTCCCCAATGATAAACTTTTGCAGTTGATGGAACCGCATTTACCAAAAAGCGAAAAAAGTTTGCTTTTTTCTTGTTGTGAAATCCCCCGTGGTAAATTACCAGTTCATCAGGTGCTCGCTTTCCCGCTATAAAATCCTCATAATTTGTCCTGTTCTCAATGAATAGGACTTTGGATATTTCTGGTGCAGCCATTGAAATCACATCGTTTAGGCTTCCTGAATGAAGAGCTGCGCCTCGCCCGAAAATCCCGTAATCAACTGTCATATTTGCATTTAACTGTGATTCTCGAAAGGTCACCTTAACCGCCCCACAGAATTCATAAATCTCCGGGTTTCTATATAAATTGACTGCTTCAAGAAGTTCAATCTCAGGAACGGCTTCTTCTGCGGGTATATCACGAAAATTGGGGCATTGATTCCGTACAAATGATAATAATCGCGGCAATAGATTTTTCTCCAGATATTTGGAATCATGGAAGCAGGACAGGCTGAATGCACGGATCGAAGTCTCAAAAAAATTCGGTCTGGATAATTTTTCGAGGGAGTTAAGAAAAGATCTTGCCAACATTTCTTCTGCCGGTAAAGCCGAAGAAATAGACAATGTTGTCCGTGCTGGTTGAGACCAGAACTTCTACGGATCCGTCATTATAGACTTCACTCTTCCAATTAATTTTTCCCCACTGGGTATCCGCGTCTTCGCTGTCATAAACAGCGGTCCACGTGGCTGCTTTGGGGGCGCCTGTGAGCGTACTTCCGGTCATATCGCTGTAATTATAAAGGAGTCCATCAATCTTCTGACTAGTGAAAATGATTTCGCCCAGCGGCGTAACTCCGTTAAGACTTAAGGGGCCTTTATTGGGATCTATCTTTTGAATATATCCGTAGTAGCACACAACCCATATATATCCTTCGGCGTCTATGGCTATGCCAGTAGGTCCGGCCGCAACTTTGATCGTTCCGAGATAGGTGCCGTCGCTTTTGAGCCGGCCTATCGTTGAACTATAAATCGAATGTGCAACCCACACATTATCGTTCTGGTCAACAGCACAGCCCTGAGCATGGTAGTTCCCCTGATTAAATGTCCCAATCAGGGTTCCGTCGGGGCTGTACTTACTGATCTTGCTTCCGCTTCCGTTTGAAGTATTCCAGACATTGCCTTGACTGTCTATCGCCAGACCATAGCTATTCGCTGAATACCCTTTCCAGTTCACGCCGTTTGCCCCTGACAAGGGTTTTGATGTATCCCATCTCAGCAACCGATTCGCGGACCAGATCACACCGTTCTCATCAATCAGGCCGCCGTATCCGCCATATCCAACCGATTTCTCGGTACGCAGAATTGCCCCTGTTTCTCCGTCCAGAAGAACAAACGTGCGCGAACCGGTACCGCTCACCCAGACGTTATTATCCTTATCTACAGAGATGTGACGCGTTCCGGAAGAAGGCACTTTTACATATAGAAGTATGCATTCGTCCGCTGCGGTAGCTGTTCCTCCCAGAGTATCCGCTCCGCCAGCGTTGCTCCAGGCCAAAATATTGCCAAGTCCAATCGATGTATCGCACTTGCCGTTGCCGTTTTTGTCAATCCAGCCGCCGTTCTCGGCAAGACCTATCTTTATCACACTGCTGCCGTCTCTATTTGCAACCCATACACTGCCTTCATGATCAACAGTCGTTCGTGACGGATTTGACGGCTGACCGCTTGGCGAGGTCTTAAATTCACCAACAATCTCACATGTACGGGTATTGATCTTCATAACAGTACCCTTGGAAGAGTTCGCTACCCACATGAAATCAAGGACATTGGCTGTGCCATCAATTTGAAGGGACGATTCGTCTGTTACGGCATTTACAAGTGTGCCTTCCTGAAAATCTTCCTGTGTTGTGTACGTCTTATACACGGCATTGTCGAGTACCACGACAACGATCGTATCGCTCGATTCAAGTAATCCGTCAAAGGCTTTCAGCTTGAGTTCGTAGGTGCCCGGCACACTGAAAGAAGCCGTAGTCACAGCGGCTTTCGGGTCGCCAAACGTTACCGTACCGGGGCCGCTTATCACTTCCCATGTTGTTTCGGGCAGGCTTAAGAGAAATGAATCGTCACGTACGGCACCGTTAAGGGGAAGCAGGTCTGACAGATAAGTCTCAGTATCCTGTCCGGCCTCGACAAGCGGAGCGTCATTAATGAGATTCAGGTCTTCCAGGGTTCCGGCAACTGTAAACTGGTTACAGTTCAGCTCAATTCGATCTGCAATAATGCGGCCATTCAGGGTATAAGTGCTGCTTGTGATCTTTACGGTTCCGTTCGGAGCGTACAGGATACCGTTCATCACAAAATCGGGTCCGTTGATTGTAATATCTCCGTCCTGGGAATAGATGACAAGCTGATCCGCCTGCTGTACATTTGCAGTGTTTATTCCCAGCGATATATCTTCCTTCGCAATGACATAGCACTGGCCCGTGAGGGTAGAATTGTTGAATTTGAACGATCCCTCTGTCTTCATCGATGTATTAGAAAAAGTATCGCCCTTTTTGAATGTCATACTTTTGTCGTATGCTGTATAGCCGGCTGCTTTCTCTTCGATAATGGCACCGAGATCCGGCATCGAAATCACAGTTATGTTCTCATTTTCTGCGTCAATACTGATATCCGAACCGGTACTCTCGACAGTAAGGACCGTATCTGCGCTGCCATTGATGTCAAGACTTGATCCGGCAAAACAAAATGAATTGCCGGAATAAATATCGCCGGTGACTATTCCCGTCGCGCAATGCATCTGAAAATTCTCCGTCAGGCTTCCGCAAAAAAGTGTGTAGTCGAGGCCTGTTTTATCTAATACCAGATTCGGAACAACCGGTTCCGAATCTGGTGAAGCAGCAATATCACCTGCAGGTGCGACTGATTCGTTCGGTACACTTGTTTCGTCTTGTGCGCTTGTTTCGCTTGGTTCTATTATTTCGCCGCTCGTTTCAGTTGGTGTTACCGAAACGGCCGAAGTCTCACTCACGACTATCGTTTCGCTGCCTGACTCAACAGGTGTTACTACTGGAACAGAATTCTGACCTGAGGATTCGGCAAAAACCGGAAATGAAACCCCATTTATTGTTACGATTAAAATTGATAAAGAGAGTAAAACAGAAACGAATTTTTAAAAACCCATAGTGACAAATACCATCCTTCTTTTTCAGATATGCTGGCAGAATTTATCTATATCCTTTGTTTGTCGCAACAGGGATTTATAACAGGTGATGTCAATTTAATACAGACTTCACAATAATATTTAATATTTATATGATTGTCAACAAGTATTAATATGATAATTGACACTTTCATATTTGTTTATTTATATCAACGATTCCTATCTTTGAATGTATGTAGATTTTGATTTACTTCGTGTAGGATCATACAAATTAATTAACCTTGACCCCCAAGACCCCTTCCTGTTTTTTATAATCAGCCAAGTCAACAGTTCGAGTCTGTTAATCAGCTCAAAACGAAACTCCCGCAGCCTTACAGGCTGCGGGAGTTTTTTGTCATTGAATATGGGTTTCCCAAGCCGGGACTTCTATTGTTCAGGTGTTTTGATCCGAGGAATTCCAGTAAATCAGCACAATGCTCTTTATGCTTTCCAGAGGCCATGTAGATTGCAGTATTCATACACTTCATAATCTACTATTCCTGCAGGAAGGACAAACGAAGCTTTAGGGGCATCCGTCGGGGTCAGGTACTGTGTGTAGACCTGGGAATCCGTAACTATGGATATCCACTGAATATAGTGTTCGACAGTCATCGGATGGGGAACACTTCCGACTGTGACATCAATAATTGAATCCTTAACAGTAACAACCGGAATGTGTTTTTCTTTTGAAGCGGTGTCCTGTTCTCCGGCAACAAGTAAGTTCATAGGCTGACCGCAGCAAACAAGCGGTCCGCCGCCGTCATTCATAACTGTAATGATATTGCCGCAAACCGCACATCTGAAAACTTTAAAATCACGTATCATATTATTCTCCTTTTATCTTAATAACCTAGCTCATGCTTTTCTTAGCTTAGAGCTACAAATCCGGCTTCATATGTTCTCTGCCTTCTTTTCATATCTGAGTCGTCAGGAAGAGTGGTAAGGTCATGTGGGAAATCTGGTCCTGAAGCTCTTCAATTTCATCAATGTGCCGGTCTTCATCATTCAGAATACTTTCCAAAATTTCCCTCGTAGCAAAATCTCCTGATTCTCCTGCCAGCTTTATCGCTTCATTGTAGGCCTTGATGGCAGTCATTTCGGCACTGTGATCATAGTCAAGCTGTTTGGTCGCATCACTGCCAATATGAATATCCTTCAACTTGCTGACAATGGGAATACCCTCCAGAAACAAGATTCTTCCAATCAGTTTTTCTGCATGCTTCATCTCGTCGATCGCCCGTTTTTCAAAGTATCCGTGCAATTTTTTATAGCCCCAGTTGGCACTCATTTCAGAGTGCACAATATATTGATTCGTAGCACTCAATTCGTCGGCCAGGAGAGCATTTAATGTGTCGATAAGCTCCTTGTTCCCTTTCATTTGAGAATCTCCTTTCAATAAACAGTTTTTTCAAAATGAAATTCCAGCAATCCATATCACTGCAATTCTTGTCAAAAAACCATACTGTTTGATTATTTGACAACACGGCTAATCAGTTGTTTGCTGCTCACTCCCTTTCATAATAAATTTTCTATAAATATTTTCCTAAATAATTCCCAATAAAGTTTGAAAGATAATAAACTTTTTATTTTACCAAACATTTAAATAATTTAATAGTATATCATGTATAACTTTATTCCGAAATTATATATTTGGCAAGATAAACATATGACATATCCCTAAAATGTTCATTGTATTGTATCCGATTTGCTATCAGGCGACATAATTACCAATACGTTGTGTGTGTTTTGGTCATCGTGCAGGAGGATGCTGTCGCTCGTTTCCGGGGCTCCGTCAACTGTTATTGAGTCAATGGAGACTCCCTGCCCTGAATCGTTTTCGACCTTTATCCGGTACAGCGATGTTCCATAATGGTAGTCTACTTCCCAGGCATGATACAGAGCAGGGACCGCAGGAGTAATAAAGAGCCTGTCTCCCTGCAGTGAAATGCCAAGCTGAGAATGAAGTAGACACTGGTACATCCAGCCAGCCGATCCCGTATACCAGCTCCATCCTGCTTTACCTGTGAACTGCTCGCCCATATATACATCAGCACTCATTACGTATGGTTCCTTTTCATATCTGGTAACATCTTTAATGGTTGAAGTCGACATAATCGGATTGAGCATATTTACAAGTTCATATGCATCCCTTCCCCTGTCTGCTTTTGCATTTGCTATGGCAAGCCATATGGCTGCATGTGTGTATTGTCCGCCGTTCTCCCGGATACCGGGGAAATAACCCTTGATATAGCCTGGATCGGGCATTGATTTGTTAAAAGGAGGTGTAAGTAATTGAATGACACCCTCTGCCTGATGGACAAGGTAATGTTTGGCTGAATCCAATGCCTGCATTGTACGGACCGGGTCTCCTCCACCGGACATAACCGACCATGATTGGCTTACAGAGTCAATCTGGCACTCCTCATTGACACGTGATCCCAGGACGCTTCCATTATCAAAAAAGCCGCGAAGATACCATTTCCCGTCCCACGCATTTTTTTCAATCTGCGATCGGACCATCTCTGCAAGACCGTTCAGCTGATCATATCTTTCCTGATCTTTCATCAGCAGACATAGCGGCAGGAATTGTTTGACGGCAGCATAGAAGAACCAGCCGAGCCAGACACTCTCTCCTTTACCTTCAATACCGACACGGTTCATGCCGTCGTTCCAGTCTCCCCCGCCCATCAGCGGCAGCCCGTTCGTGCCAAAATGACTTGCGCGGTCGAATGCCCGCAGACAATGCCGATAGATGTTCTCCGTTTTTCCGGACACGCGTGCCATAAGCATTTTTTCAGGTTGAGAAGGTTCCAAAATATCCCCTTCGAGATAGGGAATTTTTTCCAAAAGTATATCCGATTTGCCAGTATGTTCAATAAATGCAGCTGTAACATATGGAAGCCACAGCATGTCGTCGGATATGCGGGTTCTTACACCGACACCCGTAACCGGCTGCCACCAGTGCTGCACATCGCCTTCAACAAACTGGTGTGCGCTGCAAAGTCGTATCTGATTTGCTGCAAGGTCTGCATCAACATCAAGCAGTGCAAGGACATCCTGAAGCTGATCCCTGAATCCAAAGGCTCCGCCACACTGGTAAAAGGCCGAACGGGCACGAAGACGGCAGCTGATGATCTGGTATACGAGCCAGCCATTCAGCAAAATATCCGTCGCTCTGTCGGGTGTTTTGACACGAACACGCGAAAGAGTGGTATTCCAGTAATTATGGACGCGCTCCATTTCATTCTGAGCGGCCTGCACAGTGCGGAACTTATCAGCAAGGTCTTCTGCCTTAATAATATTACCTGCCTGACCCAGTCCAAGAACCAGCGTCTTGCTCGCGCCTGCGGCAAGATGTATCTTCATCTGAATCGCGCCGCAAGGTTCAAGGCCGGCTCCCGTGTCGCCCGAAAGCTTTTCCGAAGCTAACCCCAACGGATAACTGATCGAGTTGCCTACACCAAGAAATCCCTTTTTGTCGCCGGTAAACGAAGAAACGGGTTCACTGGCGAAAATGAATGCAGGGTGCTGCTTTTCGAATTCTGTATATACATTTCGGGCAGATAATAATTGTGAATTATTATTATATTGCGTTACAATATATGGTGAACATTGCTCTTTAAGGGAACCGAGCACCCATTCGACATACAGTGTCACGGACAGATCCCTGTCATGTCCGCTGTGGTCCCTGATGTTGATCAACCAGATTTTGACGGGTTCTTCCGCTGCAGCAAAAAGGGTCATCGACTGTTCCAGATCCAATTCGGCATGTGCAAACACAGAGTATCCAAAACCGTGGCGCACCTGATATACCTGTCCTCTTCCGGGACGAAGGGATGCAGGTGAGGTAATGGCTCCTGTTTCAAGGTCTTTTATATATACAGCTTCAGAGACCGTGTCAAGTATAGGATCATTTGACCAGTCAGTTAATTTATTTTCACGACTGTTGCCGGCCCAAGTGTAACCGGCGCCTGTCTCGGACACATGGAATCCAAATGACTCGTTGGCAATGACATTTATCCAGGGGGCCGGAGTCTTTCGGCCTGTTCCCAGCCACATTTCATACTCCTGTCCTTCCGCAGAAAAACCGCCTATTCCATTAAAAAATTCCAGGGACACCGGGGGGATAAAGGATGACGCCCCATTTGACTCAAACATAGAATCACCGGCAGGCAGAAGAATCTTATTCAAATCGTGGTTATTTTTTCCGGCAGGCTTTTCATTCAAGAGCATATAAATTCCAGTCTGCCGATTAATGACAACGCGAGCTACGGTAGAAAGCAGATCTGATTCTTCATTTGTCAGAAGAAAACGGCGAAGGACGAACAGACTGGGCTTTTGATGATGGTTTTTATAGATCTTTTGTGTGCCGGTGAGCTCCATAATTCTATTGAAGAGCGGCTGTCCATAACCTTCCTCTTCTTCGTCAATGATAACAAGGTCGACATTTACCGTTTGGATGCGAAGATATTCATAAGCCAGAAGCGCATCCTTTAAAACAAGTACATCGCGCATATCCTTCACACGCAAGAGAATGATCGGATAATCCCCGGATATGCCAAAACGCCAGAGACTGCTTTGTCCTCGGATATTTCGGCTGATTATATCTGCCCGGTCTCGATAAAATCGGGATGGATAATATAGCGGTCCGACCATCGACTGGATGGCGTTCAGCTGTTGTGAATTGATATTGAGGTATTTCATTTCCAATTTGCTGCTGGTAAGCGCCAGATGAAAAATTTCCTCACAGCGAAGATTCTTCCTTAAATCGTTGCTTAACCTAAGCACAGCTGACCTGGTCGTACAATAACCTGTTATAAAACAGACCGATACGGATTTGTTGGCAGGCACATTCACGATAACCCGCAAACTCATGATAGGATCAAGCGAAAACCCGGAGTGCCCTGACAGCGGCAAACGAGTCTTAAGCGCCTGTGGGACTGTTTGAGTTCCGCCCCTCCCGATAAAGGATTTTCGGTCAGTCTCACACTCCGCAGCACGGGAAAATTCCGATTCGGATACAACCATATGCATAACAAGGCCATATTTATCTTCTTCTGACCTTTTTCGCCGGCTTGCAATCAGTAAATTACGGTCATGCACAAATTCCAGTTCAAGAAACATCTTGTTGAAGGAAGGATGTACCGCTTCCGCAAGATGTGAGTCGCCAACAACCTCCATATAGCTCGTCAATTCAAATTCTGCATTGCGGTCGCTGTGGTTGGTTAATTTTACCTTTCGGATTTCATAATTTTCGATGGGGGACAAAGTAATCTCCGTATCCGTATTGAACAGTCCGTCTTTACGGTGGTATTCGACCTTGTCCGGAGAGAAAATCGCCTTATAATCGTCAGGATGCGTAAATGTCGGATAATATGTGTTGCTCCAGATTTGATCGGATGCCAGATTACGGATATAGACAAAATTTCCATGGGACGAACCGGTACATTCCGGTCGCCAGGAATTAAGCATGACATTCTCGCAGCTGCTGAAACCTTGTCCGCCTGAAGTCAGCATCACCAGGTAGTGGTTGTTGGACAGGACGTGTGCGGTAGGAACCTGAGGGTTATAGGTATCACAGTAGCGGCTCTCAAATTTATCTTCTTCATAATCATCGAGTTCCAGATTGATTGAGTAACCGCGCCTGGCAAGGGAGATAAGTACATCCTGGCTTGTTTCTTCGAGAAGTACCGAGGTTGCCTTGACCATCGCCTCGCTGTGAAACCGTTTCTGCAGAACATTCGCATGCAGGCAATTGTTGATCGAAGCCATAATCATCCCCTGATGATGCGCCATAAAACTCTGTACCAGAGAATATGGCTTTATCCCCGACGAATCCGGGCAATTAAAGTCAAGAGCTTCATATAGTCCGTATTCACCGCCGGCACCGATTTCCATCAGATGATTCAGATTCTGAATTGCTGCAGCGTACATTGTCCCTAGTGCCAGAACTGTTGCATATGGAGCCACTACACTAACCGGTTTCATACTGGACTGCAGGCGCAGATACTGCATGCCAAACGGAGCATACTGATAATTTGAGTCCGAATCAAACAGGAAATATTGTGATTCAGATATTCCCCAGGGAATTTTTTGTTTTTTTCCATGTGCAATCTGACGGTGCACGGCAGCGATGCAGCTTCGGCTGAGGATTGTTCCGAATGGCGTCTTCATAATCAGATTGGGCATAAGATATTCAAACATGGTGCCGCTCCATGAAACAAGTGTCGGAACCCCCCTGACAAGTGTAAGCGGCCGTCCGAGTGCAAACCAGGTTTTCTGCGCAACATCCCCTTTGGCGATTGCCAGGAAACTGGTGATCCTTGCTTCGGAAGCGAGTAAATCATAATATCCTGCATCGGCCATCTGGTTTGTGACGTTATATCCGATATGGAAAAGGCTGTGCCTGGGATCATAAAGTACTTTGAAATCAGTTGAACGGACCATATCATCAATTTGAACACAAATGATTCGAATTCTGCCCAACAAAACCTGCGCTGTCGGCTGACCAAGTTCAGACAATTCTTTCAGGCTCAGGTCGGGATTCAATCCGTCCGGTCCTGCCAGATCATACATGTCAGCTTTAAGGTTTTCGTAAATTGAAGCAAAGCGATTGCGCCAATATTCACTGGTTTTCGACGAGTCCGCCGTGTTGCGCAAAAACGTCAGCAGTTCATCGCGGTCTGGCTGCGAAGTAAAAGATCCGGTCAGATTGTCAGGCGCAAGTCCGGCTGCTGTCAGCGTATCACGAAGCCCATCGAGTATTTTATTCTGAAATACGGGCTGCTCAGCGAGCCCATACAGGCCATTTTTCAGGGTAATCAAATGCGCAAGGAAGTTGCCGCTGTCAACAGTCGACACATAATGCGGCATAAGCAGTTCCAGCGTTTTCACATTGTACCAATTGTATAGATGTCCGTTCCATTTGGGCAATTTCTGGAGAGTCCTCATAACTTCTTCACAATGGTCAATAAGTGCGTGCAGGCTTATGAATCCAAAATCACAGGCGCTTAAAGCACTGATCAGCTGCAGGCCGATATTCGTCGGGGAAGTCTTGTCTGAGAGCCGCGGCCCGGGGAATTGCTGAAAATTATCCGGACAAAGCCAATTATTTTCGGATGTTGCAAAGTCCTCAAAAAAGCGCCACGTCTTGCGTGCGAGAATGCGAAGTTCCCGGTCCTCTTCAGATCCGATTTTCTGTTTGGTTGAAATGACGTAGGGTTTACTCGCAATATAGGAAAAAACAGGTGCAGCGAGCCACGCTGCCGCGAGAAAATATTGGAATATTGCATACGGCGGTTTGCCCACCATAATTGTAGCAATGCAAAGCGCAACAGCTGGCACCGTTGCAGGCAGCATAAGCTTAATATAGCTGCTTAAAGAGTTCTGCTGATTTTTTTCCGAGCTTTCTGAAGTCTGCCACTCTAAAAGATTGCGGTGGCTGACCAGTATGCGGTACAGTGTTCGGATTATCGCATCTAGAGACAGGAAAGCATTGAAAGGAAGCAGGATTATGAAAAATGAAGTCTGTGCAATCATGGTGGATAATTGCTCAAAAAGTATTTTAAATGCGACACGCAGGGATGAGTTCATCATTTTCTGATAAAGAAGTCCTACAATGCGGACAACAAAACGCCAAATATCTGAGAAAAGCACAAAAGGAATCCAAAGCCAGGCATACTGCGGGAAAAAGAACGCAGTTATCAATATCGAAAGAACACTGGCAACCGGCGTCAAACTCCGGCGTAAATTATCAATCATTTTCCAGCGCGACAGCAGATTAATACGCGAAGGGCTAAAAATCCAGGGCAGCAGCTGCCAGTCACCGCGAATCCATCGATGATCCCGCTTTGCGAAAGCAGCAACATTCGGCGGGGTCGTATCCAACATCCTGATACCGCTTGCAAAAGCACACCTTGTCAGGCTGCTCTCGAGTAAATCATGGGAGAGAACCGTGTTTTTCGAGATCATGCCTCGAAGCAGTCGATGCATGACACGAAAGTCGTAAATGCCTTTACCGACAAAAATACCTTCATCAAACGTATCCTGATACACGTCTGAAACAACCGTTGAGTAGCTGTCGATTCCAGATTCACCCGCAAAAAGCCGCGTGAAAAAGCTAGCCTTGGAGTCTGTGACCCTGGAACAGATTTCAGATTGGACGATTGCATACCCGCTTGTAATCCGGCTGCTCTTCTCATCAATCACCGGATGATTCAGCGGATGCGCCATAATCCCGACAAGCTGCACAGCACTTTCACGAATCATATCCGTGTCTGCGTCAAGTGTTATAACATAACGAAAACTGGAAAACATCTCCGGTGAACCAACCCGCACTTCAAAGACTGCACCTTCCTCACCGGCCAGCATGGCATTGAAGTCTTCTAATTTACCCCTTTTCCGTTCCCAGCACATCCAGCATTTTTCTTTCTCATTCCATTGGCGTTCCCGGAGAAACAGAGAAAATCGCGCAAACGCACCCGGATACTTTTCATTAAGTTCTTCTATGGCTTCCGTCGCTGTTTGCAGGATGGCATCATCTTCAGGCAACACCTTTGTATCGGCATCACGCAAATCGCCAAGTATTGCGAAATAGAGGTTGGACTGCATGTTTGCGAGATAATACTTTTCGAGCCGTGCAGCATATGTGCGGGCACTTGAGGCGCTTCCAATAATTACGGGCATCACGACAAAAGTGCGGCAGTCATCCGGAATTCCCTGGGAAAAATCCATGGCAAGCTGCGGAAGGGGGTGGATCAGTCGTGTAAAAATAGTATTTATAAGATGGATAGCGACACCCACGGCAAGAAGTCCAAGCTGTATGAGAAGAAGAACTGCCATCAGTGGGTGTTGGGAAAACGCACCGCCGGCAGCAATACTTACCCAAATGAGCAGCGCGCCGGATATAGCAAATATTCCTGTCAGATAAACGATTCCGCGCAGAAGATTCTTATGATTTTTGGGCTTGAGAAGATGTAACGGCCTATTCTCCATTATGTCAATGAGAATAGGATATCCATTCCCGACCAAATATGTTCCGACATGATTTGGGTGCGTCAGTAACGGGTCGGAATGCTCCATTCCTGCAAGCTGCACGGCTTTGGCTGCCACAGAAGATTCTGTCAGTCTGTAATGCTTAGCTAATTTTTCAACACATAAGCGGTATCTCCCGCGTGTATTTGCATCGGTAAGCGAATACACGCCCGCGGGGTCCAATTCGAGCGTAGACTCCAATTTCGAGATTTTTTTGAATGCTTCATCCCAATTCAGTTCCCACATTTCCTTGAGACTGATAATAAGGGAACTAATCCGGGACTCAGCCATTGCCTCACGGTGTCTCTCTTTATTAACCATATCAGTAATTTGCTGCAGATAAGCATCATGGTCCAAATCATTCATCTGCGAAAGCCATTTCACAACTTCCGTCTCATCAACCGACATGTTCCTGAGGCAAAAGAAAAAATACGTGACGAAGTTCTCATTACGATATTTATTTTTATCAATTTCTTTGACAAGAAGATCTTCAATATTTTTACTTCCGCCGCGGATGGCTGCTGAAACGCGGTCCGCAGCCTGTCCGGCCTGAATTTTGACCTTGATTCCCTGTATAAGGAGAACCGCTTCATCCACAATTTTTTCCAGAAGGCAAAGGCTGACAACCGTGCCGAACGACCACAGTTCCTGAGATGTAAGCTCTTTCTCAAGCTGATAGGCATTCAGCAAAGAGACGATTGTATTTTCCTGCGGATGATTGTTGGAAGCATTAATTATCTGCCGTGCGATGATGTATGTACGCGGACAAGTCTTCCTTATTCCGGTTTCAAGATTCGGCAGGCGCGAAAGTTCCTGCATTTTCCCTGCCCCATGCAGTTTTTTTATTTCCCGGTAAAGAAGGTTGTAATTGTCAAAAATCCAAAGGGAAGCCGGAATCGTCGAAATTGTTTTCGCCGGAGTCCTGCTCAATTGACGGCGCACAGACTGAAGATTGAGGTAAATCCGCCACTGTGCATTTCTGAGGATACTGCTGTGCTTCCACTTACGCAGAACCTGCCTTCTTGCAAGATCCCGCATCATGTTTTCACTGTCTCCGCCGCCTGCAGCAGATTCAAGATGCCTCAGCCAATCTTCGGTTCTCGAATGAATCCGATATGGTCTGATATAGTGATATATATTATTAATTTGCCGGATAATAAAAATCAAAAGCAAAACGCCAAGAATAATCCATAAAAGTGCTGTTTCCTGTGAAACGAAAAATAATTGCTTCATGGCACAACCTCCATTTAGCTGCTTATCTAATGTATAAATGTTCCACATGGTTTTATCTTATAAGCATAATAATAACATAAGATGCAGCCCTTATGTTCGTTATCCCATTCGCATGCAGCATTACCGCAACACAACTGGCTTCCAAGAAACATTTCGTTTGTTCTTCCCGATTTGTAAATACAGGCCGTATAGATTTTTAAAATCTATACGGCCTATTGTTCATTCTACTTGCTCAGCGGATCATCTGGCTCGTCTGCCTTTTAGCAGCTGAATAACAACCACGATAACTGCAATTACGATAAGAACATGGACTAGTCCGCCAAAGGTAGTTGATGTAAGTAAACCCAGAAGCCATAAGATAAGTAAAATGATTGCGATCGTCCATAACATAAGTCATCTTCCTTTCTTGAATAGACCCTCAGTTCCAATTGTTCAATTCAGGAATTTACCGGCTGCGTTTTTGTCTCACCTGCAATCCTGATTTTGGAATGCTCTTTTCTGCTCATTTCAGCCGACAGCAAATTCGTCGCTATAATTAACTCCTGCTCGTCGAGATTTTCTACACATTCAATAAGCACAGACAGACGTTCATATTCAGCTATTGAAAACAGAACGGCATCCGGCTGATTGTTCTTCAAAATAATGATTTTGCCGTAGCTGTCTGCTTTCATCCTGCAGCTTTTGTAGTTCTTGATCATATCAGAATTTGATACGATCGATTTGGTTGTAATATTCATAACCAATACCTCAATCTTCCTTGTGTGACGAATATCCATCCGTTACAAGATTGATCAACCTGGTGTTGTGAGTGTTACTTATGTTGACCGTTTCGTCCTGCAGGTCCTGAATACTCAGTTTTCACCACACGGCTGCCTGCACGCGGTGTCATTAGTTTCATTACAACCCATGCAAGCAGGGCGATGACTACCATCGCAAGAAGGGTTGCGGGCTCAAAGACCGCACCAGATGCTTCATTAATGGTTATGCGCGAGAAAATTCCCTCGAACAAACTTACGAAAAATCCTGTAATTCCATATAAAATCTTAACAAGATCGTTTTCAGCATTCGCACCAAGCAATTTCATGATTAAACGCAAGCCCAGGATAATTTCAACTGCACCGAAAAGTACGCCGATGATGCGCCTGGCAGGATGAGATTCCGATCGCGCACTTTGGGTTTCCGTCTGAATATTCTGCGTGGCTGGCTGCGCATAGGGTGCTGCAGGCTGCACG
>DIEQ01000053.1 GCA_002418705.1 Mageeibacillus sp. UBA5770
ACAAAAGAGGATCTTAAGGGTATGATTCGTGTCGGCGAGAAGATAACGATTGAATTCCTCTCCGGCGATCCGCAGGACCATATTGAATGGGTTTCAGATCTGCCATTTATCGCTTCCGCTTCGACACAGAACCACAACCTGCTGATAACGACCGAGCGCGGACATAACGGGCTGAGCAATATACTCTCGGCAGTCCATGACAAAGGTATTCAGATCGGCCGTGTATACTGTGAACTTCCGACATTAAATGACGTGTTCCTGGAGATTACCGGCAAAGAATTAAGAGACTGAAGGGAGAGATGAAAAGTGTTCTGGCATATATTTTCATACCGCCTGAAAAGCACGGTTCGCGACGGGCAGACTATTTTCTGGACTCTGGCGTTCCCCATAATCCTTGTATCCTTTTTTGCGCTGGCGTTCTCAAATCTCGAAAGCATTACGGATTACAACACAATCAGCCTCGGTCTCGTTAATACTCCGGCTTATCAGGATGATACGATGTTTAAGTCTCACATTACATCCATTTCTGAGGAGGAAACACCGCTCTTTACTGTAACTATGTTTGATACGAAGGAACAAGCCGATACGGCCCTTTCCGAAAAACAGATCGCCGGTTATATTCTGGAAGATGACACACTTCATCTTACAATCAGCAGCACGGGAATCGACCAGACAATCATGAAGGAATTCCTTGACTGGTATTTACAGACGGTATCATCCGTCGAAAATATCATTGCAGATGATCCGGCTTCAGCAATGAAGATATCCGGGATTCTATCTGAGAATGTTACCTATATCACGGATACAAGTGCCAATACCAATAAACCAAACAGCGTTCTCACATATTATTATGCCCTTATTGCCATGTCATGCCTGTACGGTGCTTTCATGGGTGTCAATGAAGTTACTGCGGTTCAGGCCAATCAGTCTGACAAGGCTGCCAGGCTTAACCTGGCTCCTGTCCATAAGCTTAAAGTATTTGGATATTCACTGTGCGCTGCTACGATGATTCAGTATCTTTCGATTCTGCTGCTTGTCGCATACATGGCGTTTGTCCTGAAGATCGATTTTGGAAATCAGGTCGGATACATACTTCTCGCTTCCTTTGCCGGCTGCTGCGCGGGTGTATCTTTCGGTGCCTTTGTCGGCGCTGCAACAAAAAAGGGTGAAGGAATCAAGACGGGACTCATCATTACGCTGTCGATGACCATGTCGTTTTTAGCCGGACTGATGGTTGCCAACATGAAATATATAGCGACCAAGCAATTACCGATACTGGCCTATATAAACCCTGCAAACCTCATTGCAGATGCGTTTTATGCCCTTTATTTCTACGACACATATGATCGGTACTTCCTGAATGTCGGGCTTCTGTTTGCCTTTGCATTTGTCTTCTACCTGATCGTCTACCTAATCATGAGGAGGCAGCAGTATGAAAGTATTTAAAGTATATTTCAAAATAATAAGAAGCAACCTGCCCATGCTTTCCATTTACATTGTCATTTTTATGCTCTTTGCCGTAATTCTTTCTATGTATGGCGGAGGCTCGTCGACAAATACGTTTACCGAGGTCAAAAACCGGGTCATGATTATCAACCACGACGACTCTACCCCTTTGACGGATGGAATCAAAGATTACCTCGGTGAAAAAAGCATCATCGTTCCTACAGCCAAGGATGAGTATGCAATAAAAGACGCTCTTTTTTACGAGGATGCAGCTTATATCCTGACAATTCCCGAGGGCTTTTCCGAAGATTTCCTCACAGGAGAACATAAGCTGTCCTTGGGCAAGATGGCCGTTCCGAACTCCCAGGCCGGAGTACAGCTTGATATGCTGATCGAGAAATATTTAAATAATTTCAACTTGTATGTTGAGGCTAAGGGCATTATACCTACGGATGAGGCTGCGTTGATCGAGACTGCAGCACTCGTTAAAGATGACCTCTCAAAAGAGACGGATGTCATCTGGACGGGAGCTGCTCCAAAGGATTCCATTTTCAAAGCAGGAGCATTCTTCAGTTACCTTCCGTATTCGATGCTTTCGATTATGATCCTGGCCGTATCCTCAATCATGCAGGTATTTTCAAAAGGAGACCTGAAGAAGCGCATGCAGTGCGCACCGACGCCGGCAACCAGAATTAATCTTGAACTTCTTCTGGGAAATCTCTGTTTTGCAGTTGTTGTATGGATCTTTATGACGATTCTTGCCCTGCTTCTGACCGGAACGTCCATTGTGGACAACAGAATGCAGCTGATGATACTAAATGCCCTCGTTTTTTCAATCACTGCCCTGAGTCTGAGCTTTCTGCTGGGTTATCTTATCAAAGGGCCCGGGGCACAGCACTCGGTAGCCAACGTGGTAGCACTTGGGACCAGCTTTATCAGCGGTGTTTTTGTACCGCAGTCCCTTCTGGGTGATACTGTAAAGCACGTCGCCAGTTTCACTCCGACTTACTGGTATGTTACAGCGGTAAGCGATATCACTGCTCTCAATTCTTTCTCCTGGGCTGATACCCGGTCGATTTATATGGGAATGCTGATCCAATTTGTATTCGCAGCGGCCTTTCTGGTCGTAGCGCTCGTTCTCGGAAGACAGAGAAAAAGAAAAACCGTATAAGAAGGGTTAAATCAGGATAGGAAGCATATAATCAGATCAAACTAAAAAACCTGCAGGTGTCCGGCATTACGGTTCGCCTGCAGGTTTTGTTGTTAAAGTATACTATAGAATTCCAAAACAGGAGAAATTAATGTGTAAAACCTACAAAAAACGGACGGTTAGTTCTTTTTTTGAGACAATCCTGTAGAAAACTAGGTTTTTTGTAAATCCTGACTACCGTATCATTAACTTACAAGTTACAAATTGCATTTCACATAACACGGAGGAGGATTCGAAATGAAGAAAATTTTGTCTATTTGTTTGGCAATGAGCATGATGATTGGCCTTGCTGCATGTTCAGGAACTGCAGCCGGAACACAAGCTTCAAAAGCCGCAGAGGTAACAACGCAGGCTGCTGCAACAGAAGCTGCCGGAGCAGAATCAACACAAGCCGTTACTGCAGAAGCAACGGAAGCCGTAAAGCTCACAGGAGATCTAGTCATTTACTGCCCGCATCCGTTGGAATTCATCGAGCCTTTGGTCAATGAATTTGAATCAGTAACGGATATTAAAGTTGAAGTCATAGCAGCAGGTACAGGAGAACTTCTCAAAAGAGTTGAATCAGAACAGGCAAATCCTCTTGGCGATATCTTCTGGGGCGGCTCGCTTTCAACAATGACACCTTCCATGGATCTTTTTGAAAATTATCAGTCCGTAAACGAAGAGTTTGTTCAAGAGGGAATGAAGAATGTCGAAGGACCTCTTACCAGATTCACAGATATTCCCAGTGTTCTTATGGTCAATACGGACCTTGTCGGGGACATTGAAATTAACGGCTATGAAGATTTGCTGAATCCTGAACTCAAGGGTAAAATTGCCATGTGTGACCCTTCCAAATCTTCCTCTTCTTATGAGCACCTGATCAATATGCTGTACGCCATGGGCAACGGAGATCCTGACGCCGGCTGGTCCTATGTTGAGCAGTTCTGTGAGAACCTTGACGGCAAATTGCTGAGCGGATCTTCGGCTGTATACAAAGGAGTTGCAGATGGTGAGTATGTTGTAGGCCTCACTTTTGAAGAAGGCGGAGCAAAATATGTAGCTGACGGTGCTCCTGTAGAACTTGTTTATATGGAAGAAGGAGTAATCTCCAAGCCTGACGGCGTCTATATTATTAAAAACGCACAGAATATGGATAACGCCAAAGCCTTTATCGACTTTGTTACCAGTAAAGAAGCACAGACAATTATCGTAGAACAGCTGAATCGCCGTTCTGTAAGAACAGATGTCGCAGCGCCAAGTTATCTGCTTCCTAAGGAAGACATCAACATTATCTATGACGATCCTGAATTAGTCGTTGCCAGTAAGGATGCATGGATTGAGAAATTTACGGATATTTTTACAAGTTTCTAAGCCTTTCGAATAAGACAATCATAGCAACAGGTAAGGGTAAGCTCGCAATTCTGTTGAGAGCTTACCCTTTTTCAAAAAACAGATGCGGGCTGCGAAGGAGAAACTGGCCATGAGCGATTCAATTAACATTGAAAATGTAGTTAAAAAATATGGTGATCTGACGATTATTCCTGATTTGTCTGTAAAGATTATTGATGGAGAGTTCTTTACACTTTTAGGGCCGTCCGGCTGCGGCAAGACAACTTTGCTTCGCATGATCGCAGGGTTTAACAGTATTGAAGGCGGTCTGGTTAAGTTCAATAAAAATATCATCAACGATATCCCCGCTCACAAGAGAAATATTGGCATGGTTTTCCAGAATTATGCTATTTTCCCTCATCTGACAGTACGTCAAAATGTAGAATATGGCTTGAAAATCAGAAAAATGAAAAAAGCGGAGATGAAACAAAAGGTTGATGAGATATTGGCAACCGTTCAGATTGAAGATTATCAGGATCGCCTTCCTGAGAAGCTATCCGGGGGACAGCAGCAGAGAGTCGCCCTGGCCAGAGCCATAGTCATTCATCCCGATGTGCTTCTGATGGATGAACCGCTGTCCAACCTCGACGCCAAGCTGAGAATTGAGATGAGAAGCGCTATCCGCGAGGTCCAGAAGAAGGTCGGCATTACCACTGTCTACGTAACACACGATCAGGAAGAAGCCCTGGCCATATCAGACAGAATTGCTGTTATGCATGCAGGTACAATACAGCAGATCGGGGCGCCGGAAGAGATATACACGCGTCCGACCAATATATTTGTATCCACGTTTATCGGACATTCGAATTTGTTCCGCGGTGTTTTTGGAAAAGACAGCACGGGCAGATATGTGATGTTCAGTGACGGGTATAAGTCTTATATGGACAATCTTTCAGATAATTGCACGGAAGGCATGCCTGTAGTCATATCGGTAAGGCCGGAAGAGTTTATTCTGGCCGGAGAGGGCGTACAGGTTACCGTTAAAAACTGCACGTTCCTGGGCAAATATACAAATTACGAATTAGAGCTTTCCGAGTCTATGATACTTAAGGATCAGGCATCCATTCAATATTCTCAGGATGTCGGACAGGCAATCAAAATATATAAAGTGGGTGACAAGCTTACACTTAAGCCCAATGCAGCTAAAATGAATGTCTTTTCGGAAGATGGAAAGAAGAGTTTGATTAAGGATGTGAGCAAAAATGATTAAGAAACCACATTTCAAATTTGATTTCTGGACAATAGTGACGCTGGGCATTGTAATTGTTTTTGCATTATTTCTGGCATATCCGCTTTTTTCACTGTTTGCCAGCGGCTTCAGGGATCCGGAAACCCAGCAGTTTACAATGGACAATTTCGCGAAGTTCTTTACTAAGAAATACTACCTGAGAGCCCTTGGGCATAGCTTTCTTGTTACGGCCTGCACCACTGTCCTGGCCGTTGCCATTGGCGCGCCGCTTGCCTATGCAACCACAGTATTTAAAATCAGGGGCAAAGGGCTGGTTGATGTGCTGGTTATCATATCCATGCTGTCCCCTCCTTTTATCGGTGCGTATTCATGGATTATCCTCGGTGGAAGAAGCGGGACGATCACTGCTTTTTTCAAGGAAGTATTTGGAATAACAACGCCGTCCATTTACGGCTTCGGCGGTATTCTGCTTGTACTAACCTTGAAGCTGTATCCCTTTATTTATCTGTATACCAAAGGAGCTTTGAAGAAAGTTGATGTCTCCTTAAGCGAAGCTGCGGAAAGTCTCGGGTGCAGTGCCTTCAGAAAAGTCACAACCGTTATTATTCCGCTTATTGCGCCTACCATTCTGGCCGGCTCGCTTCTCGTATTTATGAACGCGCTGGCTGACTTTGGAACACCCATGCTGATTGGTGAAGGGTACACAGTCATGCCGGTACTTATTTACAGTGAGTTTATCAGCGAAATGGGAGGACAGGCAAACTTTGCAGCTGCACTGGCTGTCATTCTGGTTGTCATTACCGGCATTATGTTCCTGGCACAGAAATACGTTGTTAATAAGAAATCATTTACAATGAGTTCCCTTCGTCCCATTCAGGCCAAACAAATTCACGGCTTGAAGAATTTGCTGCTGCATGTACTCGTCTATATAGTTGTAATGCTATCGATTATTCCTCAGATTACTGTTATTTTCACTTCCTTTAAAGCAACAAGAGGAGCGATGTTTGCTGAAGGATTTTCGCTGGACAGTTACAAATCAATTTTTAAGAATCTCGGAACTCCCATAATTAATACATATAAGTTTGGATTTATTGCACTTGTTATCATTGTTGTAATGGCAATGTTTATTGCCTATATAACAACCAGAAGAAAGAGCTGGCTGACAAATTCGATTGATTCGATGACAATGTTCCCCTATATTATTCCGGGTTCTGTCCTGGGCATTACGCTTCTCCTGGCATTCAATGACAAGCCGATGCTTTTGAGTGGTACGGCTGCGATTATTATCATAGCATTTGTTGTACGGCGCCTTCCATATACCCTGCGTTCAAGTGCAGCGATTCTGTACCAGATAAGTCCGAGTATGGAAGAGGCCGCTATCAGTCTTGGAGACTCGCCTGTTAAGACCTTCTTCAAAGTTACTGCTGTTATGATGATGCCGGGTGTTCTTTCAGGTGCCATTCTCAGTTGGATTACGATAATTAATGAATTAAGCGCATCTGTAATTCTCTATACCGGCAGTACCCGGACCATGTCCGTCGCGATCTATACGGAGGTTATCCGGGCAAGCTATGGTACGGCTGCAGCCCTGGCGAGTATTCTTACGCTGACAACAATCGCATCTCTTCTTTTATTCTTCAAATTATCCGGCAGTAAAGAGGTAAGTCTTTAAGGCAGGGCAGATTAGGTGTGCCGGTCTTTTGATGGTAAAATAAATTAGTTGGCAGGGAGATTCGGAGTGCGTACCGTGAAGAAAGACAAACACAGCTACTTTAAAGATGACATGCGACGGACGCTGCTTCTGTACGCAATAGTTCCTGTCGCACTTTTAACGGTAGTCTGTCTGTTTCTTTTTGCGGGAGCCTGGCTTTATTCTCTTGAGAAAACAAACCGCAGTGATAATATCCGGATCACGAATGACATCGAAAAGACCGTCACAGCCTATATTGAAATGACAAATAAATTAGCACAGCAGCCGGACATTCTCGAAGGAGAAGTGGACACCGGGATAAGAGTTGAAATCTTTGAAGAGATCTATCATATATCCAATGAACTGGACCGGAAAGCATATTTATATGTATTTGATAAGGCATTGCTTCCTGTGATTTCGTCGACCAAGACGGTTCCGGATTATTTAGACGGAACAGCTTATGCCAACTGGGGTATTTTTAGAATATTAAATCAAAATCCTGGTGAACTGGCGATGAAGCTTGTCAGGGATGAGGTCACAGATACTATGCAGCTTGTTATCGGCAAAGCGATGATCAGGATGGGCGAAATTGAGGGTTATGTTGTCTTTACGATAGACAGTAAACAATTCCAGAAGATCATTGCCGAGCAGGATTCCCAGACAGTCATTACCGATGAGAACGGTTGGGTCTTCTTAAATAACAATTACACTTTTCTCAACAATCTTAACCGGTTTGACCTGAAAGGACAAAGAGCGAACGGCAATATTGAGAATGAATACGGAAAATATTACATAAGTTCCACGGCCATTCTGGATAACAGTATCCAAATCTATTCAATCACGTCACTGGGCAATCAGATAACGATCTTCCTGGCGATTTTAATCATTCTTCTTCTTGTTTTTTCAATGATGATTTTAGCAGTATTTATAAGCTCCAAAACAATGGCAGTTAAAAAGACCAGGGACTTCTATGCCATTATTGAGGCTTTTGAAAAGGTAAAAGAAGGCGACTTGAACACCTATGTCGATATCTCCAGTAATGATGAGCTGTCAGTAATCGGTGAATCCTATAACTTGATGCTTGACAGTCTTAAAGAGCAGAAAGAGAGAAATAAGGAGATGGGACGACTGGTTGCTGTTTCGCAGTCCAAACAGCTTGAATCACAGTTCGACCCGCACTTCCTGTTTAATACGCTGGAGAACATTCGATTTATGTGTAAGCTCGAACCGGCGTCTGCAAGCAAGATGATCTTTAATCTGGCAACACTTTTACGGTATAGTGTCAGCAATACGCAGGAGGAAGTAACGGTCAGGGACGATGTTTTTTATACGAAAAATTATATGAGCATCCTCAAATACCGTTTCAAAGATCGTTTTCACTATTCAATTGATTTGCCGGATCCTGTGCTTCGGTGCATAATTCCCAAGCTTATTATTCAGCCGATGATCGAGAATTCAATCAAATATGGTTTTAAAGGAAGAGAGAATTTGTCAGTTGATATCAGCGGGCATATTGAGCGCGGTAACCTGGTGCTCGTATGTACCGATGACGGTGCAGGAATGAACGCAGAGGAACTAAGGGGACTGCAGCAGATTATCGCACAAAACACAAATGCAAGCAGTCATACAGGACTTTTCAATATCCACAGAAGAGTTCAGCTCAGATATGGTGAGGAATATGGCATCCAAATCGAAAGCGAACTGGGAAAAGGGACGTGTGTACGCATTATTTTACCGGCAAAAAGTGAAAACAGCGGAGGTCAGTAATGCTCAAGGTAGTCATTGTCGAAGATGAAGAATTCATACGAAAAGGGCTGGTTTATACCATTGACTGGCTTAGTATGGGCTGTGTTGTCGTCGCGGATGCCGCAGACGGGCAGGAGGGCTTAGAAAAAATCATAGAATATCAGCCTGATGTTGTCATAACAGATATTAAAATGCCAAAAATGGATGGCATAGAAATGGTTCGCCAGGCATTGCAATATACAGAATTCATATGCATCATACTAACTAGCTATGCTGAATTTGAATATGCCAAAAAAGCAATAGAACTCAAGGTGTTTGAATATTTGGTTAAACCGGTAGATGAAGAAAAAATTAAGAAAATAATGGAAGGCCTGCATGACGAATTGAACCAAAAAAGGCAGGTTAAGCTAATGCTTGAAAGTGCGAAAACCCTTTCAAACAAAACAGATTTTAATAGCTTCATACAATACACCAATTCAGATTGTGACTGCGTGGTAAAAGCAATTCAAAAGATACAGGAGAAGTATGCGGACAGGATAAGCGTTGAAACCATAGCAGGCGAACTCGGGATCAGTTCAAGATATTTGAGCCGGAAGTTTAAAGAGGTAACCGACCGCTCCTTTTTGGACTTGCTCAATTGGTATAGGGTTCAACAGGCGATCAAGTTGCTTGAGACAGGCAGATATCGTGTTTATGAAATATCTGATATAACCGGATTCAGTGATTACAAGCATTTCTGCACTGTTTTTAAGAGGTATACCATGATGTCTCCGACTGGATTCGTAAACAGGAAGACATAAAGCCACTATTCATAATTTAAAAAATCGGGAAATTGACTCGCAGATAATCGTTTTTTCAAAGAAAGGAAATTATTTTGATGTTAAAATACGAGAAAATAATTTTGTTAAGCGACATGGACGGTACAATGCTGGATTCGAACAGCGAAATATCACCAATGAATCAACAGGCAATTATTGACTTCACATCCCAAGGCGGTCTCTTTGGTGTCGCTACGGGAAGAAGCCCTTTGAACGCCAGACCTTATTTGTACGATATTGTGATTAATATGCCTTGTATTTTTTATAACGGCTGTGCGCTGTATGATTTTACAGGAGAAAAATTCCTGGAACTTTATAAATTGCCCAGGGAGAAGCTGATTGGCTATTTGAGATCCTGTCTGACAGAATTCGAAAATGTTGTGATACAGGTATACAGTAAAGAAGCAAATCACATTATTTCTTCAGAAATATCAATAGATGAAGATACCGTTTTAAATCATCAGCCCTATGAAATTTGTCAATTGGATGATATTACAGATAAAGAATGGATCAAGATATTGTACAGCGGAAAAAGAGAAGACCTGCTCGCGCTGGCAAGTAAAATGAAGGATTATAATCTTCAGGATGAAATAAACTGGGTGTTCTCTTCAGATAAGTACCTCGAGTTCCTGCCTCCGCAGGCAACAAAGGGAAGTATGCTGTCCAGGGTGCGGGAAATTATAGGATCGGATTATAAGATTTATGCCGTCGGCGATTATGATAATGATAAGGAAATGCTGGAAGAGGCTGATGTTGGTATTGCAACGGCAAACGCACTTCCCGGTGTAAAAGCATCAGCAGACGAGATAACAGTCAGTAATGATGAAAGTGCCATTGCCGATATCATATATAACATTATAAAAAAATAGAAACGAAATGATGCACCTCCCGTCAGCCGGTTTTTATATTGTGTTTTTGCTCTGTTGAGCTGACCCAAGCAAAAACACAATATTGGGGAATTACATGAATTTGCTTAGGTTATAGACTCTTTTCAGCAAGTGAAGCAAGCTGGCTTCTTTCAACCTGTCTAAGCGTCACGTGTCCGGTAATTGAGTGATGATTCATTCGTTCAACAACATACACCAGACCGTTTGACTTGGAATCCACAAGAACATTGTCAATTTGATTATCCGACGGGTCCCCGAGAAAAATGAATTTCGATCTTTCTCCGGCACGGGTAAGCATCAGCTTGGCCAGATGCGGTGTGATTTCCTGAGCTTCGTCAACAATAACAATCGCATCTGAAATAGTTCTGCCTCTCATATAGGTGAATGTTTTGATTTCAAAAATTCCCCGTCTTCTGAAATCTTCAATAAATTGTTCGACCTGCGAGCCTTCTTCTGATTTTTTGCTTCGCTTACCACCACAGCTTTCCTTATCAAATGTCATTAGGTTATCAATCGCATCATAAAAGCTACCCATCCAGGGCCGAAGTTTTTCCTCTTCCGTCCCGGGAAGGTAGCCGATATCATTCCCGGCAGGAACGGTCGGACGCACGAACACAATTTTTCTGTACTCACGCTGTTCAAGGACTTTTTCGAGTGCGACTGCTGTTGCAAGAATTGTTTTGCCGCTTCCGGCGCCGCCTGTTATCGATACAAACGGAATGGTTGGGTCCATAAGCAGCTCGAATGCCATTTTTTGCTCCAGGTTGATTGGCCTCAGGCCCCATGCGCTGTGGTTGGTATATTTAAGCGGAATAAGGTTCGTTCCGTCGAACCTTGCAATTGTTGTATGGGAACTATTCTCCTTTGCAGTCATAACAGCAAATTCATTGGGTAGGAAGATGACATTTTTCGGCGGTTTCGCACCGTCCTCATATACATGGTTTATCGTTTTTTCTGAAACAGTAAGGTAACTGTAACCCGTATACAATTCATCCGTCTTAATCTTATCAGTCTCGTAATCCTGCGTCGGAATCCCGCATACCTCCGATTTGATCCGTAGGCATACATCCTTTGAAACCAGAAAAGTCTCGCGCCCTGTGGCCTCATCCCTCACTTTAATAGCGCAGGCCAAAATTTCATTGTCGTTTTTCTGGGAATCGAAGAGGAGCGGCGTTTTCTTGTCAGCGGCAAGATCGGATGATCTCGGATCAGAAGAGGAGGTACTTGAGACCGGGGTACGGGACTCAGGAAATGCGACATGCAGCACGACATCATTAGATAATTCAATTCCCTGGCTTACACTCTGGCGGCCTTTACCGTCAATATTTCTGTGAAGGGAACGAACTGCTTCCCGAGCCTGATAGCCTGTAAGACCTTCTTTGGATTTCAAGTGATCCAGTTCTTCCAATACCGTTATCGGAATATAGACATGATTTCCCCTGAAATTCAGAAAGCTGCCGGGGTCATGAAGCAAAACATTTGTATCGAGAACATAATTTTTCTGTTTTGCCATGCTTTTAGTACTGCTCTCTGTATTTTTGGATTCTTTTCTGTTGCCTGACTCGAAAATAGATGCCGTTGCTTTTTTGCTGCTCATACATTTACCTCCTGCGACTGTTGGACGACAATATCAAAAAGCGCCGGCTCTTTGCAGAGCACGGCGCTTTGATGATGATGTCATCTTACGGATTTCATTTGTTCTTTTTGATTCGGATAACTGCACACTCTTCATGTATAAACCCTCATCTTGTAAGGACTCATCCGTCATGTGTCAATCTTTCCTTAAGGATAACCTTTACTCGACATCCTGTAAAGCATCATAGCCTTCTTCACCGGTACGTACTTTGACGACATTCTCGACATTGTAGACAAAGATCTTGCCGTCACCAATGTGTCCTGTATAAAGAACTCTTTTTGCTGTTTCAATGACTTTTCTGACAGGAATCTTCGCTACAACGATTTCAACCTGGACTTTGGGGAGAAGATTGATTTCTGTCTCAACACCACGATAGTATTCATGTTTGCCTTTCTGGACACCGCAGCCCAGAACCTGCGTCACTGTCATACCGGTAATGCCGATTTCATTCATAGCTTCCTTAAGGATTTCGAACTTGCTCTGCTTGATGATGATATCAATCTTTGAGATCTTTACATCAGAAGCCATTGATGTAGCCGGAGTGGAGAGGAGCTCGACAGGAACCGCCCGGTCGATAGAGACAGGGGATTCAGGCATCTGGACGAATTTCTTTGACGCAGTATAGTCCTTGAATCTTTCGAGCTGCTTGATCGGTGCGTTGTCAGCAGAGTCATAATCAAGTTCAGAGCGGGTAAGGGCGCTGTCAGGATAGGCAAGTACGCCCATCTCAGGGACATCCAGACCTTCAAGTTCATCTTCCGGAGCAACACGAAGGCCCCAAACTTTATCAAGAACCTTGAAGAATACAAAAGATACGCCGAAACCCCAGATCAGAAGAACTGCGAGAGCGATAAGCTGGGCAAGGAGTTGTGAGGCATCGCCGAAGAATAAGCCTTTGACGCCGCCTGCTACACCGTTGAGTCCGTCGCCATAGGAGCCGTCTGCAAACAGTCCGAGTGCGATTACACCCCAGAATCCGTTTACACCGTGTACAGAAATAGCACCGACCGGATCGTCAAGCTTAAGCTTGTTTTCGACAAACGGTACTGCTAAACAAACGAGAATACCTGCAATAAGACCGATGACGAGTGAGGAGATTGCATTAACAAAAGCGCAGGGTGCGGTGATGGCAACCAGTCCGGCAAGGGCTCCGTTTGCCGTCATGGACGGGTCGGGCTTACCATACTTAATCCACATATAGGCCATGGCGACCAGGCCGCCGATTGCACCGGCGATCATTGTATTTGTTGCTACGACAGAGAGTCTGAAGTCTGTTGAGTTCAGGGTAGAGCCTGCATTGAATGAGAACCAGCAGAAGAACAGGATGATCGTACCAATGATAGCCATGGGAATATTGTGACCGGGGAAAGCTCTTGCTGAACCGTCTTTTTTGAATTTACCGATTCTGGGTCCAAGTACGATAGCTCCTGAAAGGGCAAGCATTCCGCCCATGGAGTGGACAACAGCAGAACCTGCGAAGTCAACAACACCATGCCCGATGCCAAAGTTTTTGCCGATAGTTGCGAGCCAGCCGCCGCCCCATACCCAGTTTGCAAAGAGAGGGTATAAGAACATGGAGATGAAAAACGATGTGATAACCATTGCAGAGTATTTTACACGCTCGGCCATAGCACCGGTGGGGATAGTTACGGTTGTGTCCATAAATACCATCTGGAAGAAGAAGAGGGCATAGATACCTGCGTCATATGTACCCATTAGACCGAAACCCTTATAGCCCATTATGCCGCCCAGACCGGGAATTGATACAAGTGCATTCAGAGCTGCGCCGCCGGTACCCAGACCTGCAGCTCCGCCGGATCCGCCCATCTGTAAGGCAAAACCGATAAGGAAATATCCGATTGCGCCAACAAGGAAGACCATAAAGTTCATGGTCATCGTGTGGGCTGCGTTCTTACCGCGGCAGAATCCGGTTTCAACCATTGCGAAGCCGCACTGAAAGAAGAAAACCATAAATGCACAGATCATAATCCATGTATAGTTGGCTCCGAAGTAGCCCTTGTTAGCTGTCGAAGCTACATCATTGAGTGTCTCGCTGCCGGTTGTGGCAATGTAACTTGCCCCTGTCGGATCTGCCGCTGATGAATCACCCCTGAGTGCATACCCGATGCCCAGGATAACCGCAACGATAATAACGGCAACCAGTATAATTCCCAAATACTTCTTTTTGTTCTTCATAACAATACCTGCATCCTTCTTTACCCGATTGCTGATAATCTGCAGATCGGCTGATTTAATGAATTTTTTTGGTTGTGAAATTACTCCAGGAGAACCTCGAAGTACCCTTATAGACCTCCGCCTTCAATCTTAGAACGGACAACAGGTACCTTACACCAAGGAATACAATGACCACTCCAAAAACCATACCGTGAATCTGCGAACCCATAACAGGAAAGCTGATATTGTTTAAAATACTATAAATGCTAAAGGCTGCACCTAAAATAATGATCAAAACTGAAGTTATGAAGAGTACTGCAATTGAAGCGATCTTTGTGCTTTCAACGTGAGGCGTATATTCTTGATTTTTCATGCTGTTACCTCCTTCCCCTTTTATAATGTAAAAAGCGAAGGTGGGTGACCGGAAATCCGATCAAGCACCTTCGCTTAATTGCATCTGATGAAATATTGGGTCAATTTTACAAAAAAGAAGCGCTGAGTCAGTGATGACTCAGCGCCTTTGCTATATTGAAATTAATTTAGCACTTTCTAAAATGAAAGTCAACTGATTTTTCTTGCAATATTTAACTAAATATAGAGGCATCAAGTAAGATATAGCCGCAATGTGAATCCTAAAACAGAACGGCTTGCAAAAATACTTGTTGGGGCGATTTGTGTTTGCCGGGTATTTTTGAGTTAAAATATGTGTATATCAATTTTTGGGTTATTACATTTCATAAGGAGAAAATCATGTTTGAAAATCCAACCAGACAAATGCTTGAAGGAAGAATCGGCAAGCTTTTCGAACACTTGAGGAAAGCCGGTGCTTCCTTTGATACGGCGATTATCGTCAGTAAAATAAATCAGTATTATTTCACAGGTACCATGCAGGACGGTATTCTCATTCTGCGCAGGGAGGGAACTGCTGCATATTTTGTCCGTAAAAGTTATGACCGGGCAAGACTGGAGTCACCGCTGGTCTGCATTTACGAAATAAAAACCTATAGGGATATCCTTGCATTGATTCCGCAGAATCTTGGCAACACATATATGGAAACAGAAATTATTCCACAGGCTATGCTCGAGCGTATCAAAAAGTATTTTACTATCGGTGAAATACATGCAATTGATAAAATCATCATGGGTCTGCGCTCTGTTAAAAGTGCATATGAACTTGAATTTATCACTGAATCCGGAAGGCAGCATCAATACGTTATGGAGACCATCGTACCGTCTCTTCTCCATGAAGGCATGAGTGAGACGGACTTTACAGCAGATCTGTACAGCAGCATGATTAAGCTTGGACATCATGGTGTATCCAGGTTTTCCATGTTTCAGACCGAAATGATTATCGGTCAGATCGGATTTGGAACGACATCGCTCTATCCGACTTGTTTTGACGGACCCGGCGGAATGATGGGATTAAGTCCTTCTGTTCCTCTTCTCGGGAGGCGGGACCGGTATCTAAAGAAAGGTGATATCGTCTTTGTAGACGCGGGTTATGGAATCCTGGGATACCACAGCGATAAGACGCAGGTGTACTCATTTGGAGCCGCACCTGCCCCGGAGGTGAACGCAATCCATAACGCATGCCGTGATATCCTTGACAAGACAGCAGATATGCTCACTGTCGGACGCATTCCTGCTGAAATTTATCAGGAAAGTATGCATGAACTTCCGTCACTGCTTTCGAAAAATTTTATGGGGCATGGGAGGGAAGGCGTCAAATTTCTTGGACATGGTGTAGGTCTTCAGATTGACGAATTACCGGTTATCGCAAAGGGGCATTCAACTCCTCTTCATGCGAATATGGTGATCGCGCTTGAGCCAAAATGCGGAATTGAGGGAGTTGGCATGGTGGGTGTTGAAGAAACTTATGTTGTAACTGCAAAAGGCCCTGTCTGCATCACCGGGGGTGCGCGCGAAATCATGTATGTGCCATGAAGTCAGCTGCTATCTGCCTGTCCCCGTTGTGATTAACCTTGTGAGCGTCTCCTGAAAAGATTTATCCTGTTCAGACGTCCGTTTAGACGGCCCCTTGAGCCGTCCGCCTGCATTCCTGATTTTTTTGGCAGTATATCGGGCGTGCAGAAGGGCGTCAATATTTGAATCATTAAAGATCATGCCGTTCTGACTCAGACATACGGCGCGCCTGGCCAGACACATTGCCGCAAGCCCGTAATCCTGCGTAATGATAATGTCACCCGGATTCAGCATGTTAACCAGCGCGAAATCAACACTGTCCGCACCCTTTGAAACGGTGACCGTTGTCGCCCCTGATTTTTCAAAAAAGTGTGACGTATCGCAGAGAATAATGCACTCAATATTTTTCTGATTTGCAGTCCTGACCGTTATGTCTACGACAGGGCAACCGTCGGCATCAATTAAAATTCGCATTAGGTATCCCTTTCGTATTCCGGAAGAATCATTTTTATTTGTATAGATTATACTATGACATCAAAGCTGTATCCCATTGCTTTCAAATAAGTAATCATTTCATCAAGCGTATCAGCATCCGTTTTTGAAGCAATATGAAGAAGGATGATGGCTCCGTCGTGATAATTGTTCTGGATGACGGCCATTGCTTCGTCATGTGTGGGCTGATTTTCAACGTCGTAATCCTTATACGCGATGCTCCAGAAAACCGTTCTGTAACCCAAAAGATTGGTAATATACAGTGATCTCTCGCTATATGCGCCCATCGGGGGGCGGATCAATTTGGGCATAACTGAACCAGTGGTGCTGTTAAAGGCTTCTTCAACCGCACTGTATTCTTCTCTGATCTGATCGTCGGAAAGATATGGCAGCCCGACATGGCTCACCGTATGGTTCGCAACAGTGTGTCCGCCGTTTACCATTCGCCTTACAATATCCGGATTGTTAGTTATGTACGGTTTGGTCACGAAGAAGGTAGCCTTGATACCCTGATTTGCCAGAACGTCCATAATCTGATTTGCATATCCGGTATCAGCACCGCCGTCAAATGTAAAATAAAACACCTTCTTCGATGTGTCGCCAACGTATATGCCGTTATATTCGATAAGCCACGGCCCTGCATTGGCAGGGATACCGGGGATAGTGTGTGTCGTATTGCGAATGTTGTACCATTCGTTATAGGTAGTATCAAATTCACCGCCGGTCGGTAAAGTAGGCGGGATGGTCGGGGCAGGTGTTGTTTCTGTGGGAGGAGTTGTCGTCTCCCGGGTGGTTGTCGCCTGGGTGGTTTCTACTGTCGTTTCTACTGTCGTTGGTACCTGTGTAGTTGTGGCAGCAGTTGTTATAATGGTTGCTTTCGTTGTTTGAGGCGGATCTGTCAAAGTAACTTTTGTCTCCTGTGGCGTTGTAGCTGCTGACGGTGTCTGCGTTCCTGACTCCGTGGCAGTCTCGTCAGATGTGTCTGCCGTTTCCGAGGATTCCTGACTGAAAGTAGCAGTAACTTTACCCGTTTCGGTCGGGTCATCCGTTGTTGCTGAAATCGTTGTCTCCTCTGAAGCCTGAACACCGGCAGATTCGGACAACGTCTGGGTCTCGATAACAGAACAGGCGGTTAAAATAACAGATTCAGTAATTGACAGCGCGGTTAAGGTCTTTTTGAATTTTCTGCCCATATAGTTTCCTCCTCTGCTGTTTGCTACTTTCATTATATATCCGAAACCATTTGTTCTCTCGGATTTGTGCCTGGAAACAGATAATTTTGTGTGTTCGGCAGCAGTCCGGGACGACTGACATGCTGCGCGGGATATGATACTATGAATATATCTTTAATAGCCTTAAGTGGCAGTTTGGATGGTTATCATTATGGGTGTTACTATCAAGGATCTGGCCGCTGAGCTCAAGCTGTCTCCTGCGACAATATCCCTCTCACTGAATAACCGCCCGGGCGTAAATGAGCGCACCCGCGCACTTGTTCTAGAGACTGCTGCAAGACTTGGTTATGAGCAAATCACTCCGACTTTGCGCAGCGTGCCTTTGGGACGCGGGAACATAAGGCTTGTGATTTACAAAAAAATGGGACGCGTTGTTGCGGATACACCGTTCTTTTTAGTGCTGATTGAGGGGATAGAAGCCGAAACCAGACGCAGCGGATATCAGCTGCTGATATCACACATCAGTGATGCAGGCAGTCTTGACCAGGTAATGAAGACGGTCCGGGATAATCCCGAAGACGGCATTATTCTTCTCGCAACGGAGCTCCTGACACAAGACTCAATTCCGTTTTTTAAGTCCGGGCACCCCCTGGTAGTCCTTGACGGAAGTCTGTCCGACAGCCAGTGTGACACTGTTCTGATCAATAATTTTCAGGGTGCATATGATGCGGCTGCTGAGCTGATCCGCATGGGACACCGTCGGATCGGCTATTTTAAAAGCAGGGTTCCTATATATAACTTCGGGCAGCGCAGTTATGGGATGCTCCGGGCTTTGTCTGATGCACAGTTGAGTCTCCGGGAGGAGGATATCTGCAGCATCGAGCCCTCTATTGAAGGAGCTTATTCAGGAGTGAGGGAATGGCTTGAAAATAGAACCGATCTGCCAACTGCCTTTTTTGCTGATAACGATGTTATTGCCTTTGGTGCAATGAAAGCAATGAAAGAACGCGGCATTGCCATACCTGACGATATTTCGATCATCGGATTTGATGATCTGCCCTATTGTGAAATTATTGACCCGCCTCTGACAACCATTAAAGTCTTTAAGCAAAGTCTCGGCAAATTGGCTGTCGACCGGCTTTTGGGCCGCATGCAGGGTGAAGCTGATGAAATAGTCCGAATTGAAGTTGCAACCGAACTTGTCAGCCGGAAAAGTGTACGAGATATGAGATTGAGCTGAATGCAAACCTTAATTGATTAATTTCAGAAAGTATTCATGCAGCACCTCCTGATACGGGGGTGTTTTTTATTTGATATTTCAGTTAAAACTTTTAAATTATTGATAAAAAATTGGTAGTATGAAATTGGTTTCTTGCTGCACGAAATAATAGAATTCAATAATTATGGCAACACTATGTACGAAAATTCTATGCAGATTTTCCGCATTTGCATCAAAAAGACTAAAAACATCTCATAAATTTAATTAAAACTATTGAAATATTTTATTAAATGTTTTAATATTCGTTTAACGAGGTAGTGAAAATATGAAACCAAGTATCAAGCAGCTAAGCAAAATGACGGGTTATTCTCCTGCTACCATATCCAATGCTCTAAACCAGAAATCGAATGTCAATCAGGAGACAGCAAGCAAAATAAGGCAGGCAGCCCGCGAAACCGGGTATATCAATGAATCTGCCATAAGCAACATCTGCCTGATCGTCTGCAAAACACACGGGAAGGTTTTAAATGACACACCGTTTTTTTCTTCGTTGATTTCCGGCGTTGAAAGTGAATGCAGGACGCTGGGTTATGGTACGACGATTCGACACCTCGACCGGGCTGCCCCGAATTTTGATGGCTTACTTCAGCAGATTTTGAATGACCGGACAGCTGCAAACCTCGTGCTGGCGACTGAATTTACAGAAGATGATGCGAAACTGTTCCTTCAGGCTGAAAGTCCCGTCGTTCTTCTTGATACCTGGCTTGAAGATATGAATTTTGACACAGTGGGAATTGACAATACGGATTCAACATTTAATGCATCTTTATATCTGATCAGAAAAGGACATACACGTATCGGCTATCTGAAAAGTAATGTACCGATCAATAATTTCATATACCGGGAATTTGGTTACCGCCGGGCAATGCAAAGGTATGAACTGGAAATTGATCCTGAATATGCTGTTTTGCTTTCACCGAGTATGGATGGATCGTACAAGGATATGAAGGAATTTTTGACAGCGCACACTGACCTTCCGACTGCTTTTGTATCTGACAATGACAACATTGCTCTTGGCGCCTGTAAGGCCCTGCAGGATAGCGGTTATCGCATTCCGGAGGATATCTCAGTCATCGGGTTCGATGATATGCCGTTTTGCGAAATTGCCAGTCCGCCGCTGACGACGGTGCGCGTTTTCAAGCAGGCTATGGGAGAGGAAGCCGTCAGACGACTGGTTCAGGTAATCAGATCCGGAAGTAAGACAAAGGTCAAGTCACAAATCTGTACTGAATTCATTGAACGCGAAAGCGTCCGGAATTTATAAGCGCCGCATCCAGAACGAGGGAGAAAAGAAATGGAAAATTTGAAGGCAAGGACATTCGAGATCCGACAGGATATTCTTGACACGATCGTCAACTGCAAGGCAGGGCATATCGGCGGGGACTTCAGTGTCACCGACATACTGACCACACTCTATTTCAAACAGATGAACATTGATCCGGAAAATCCGAAGGCCCCCGGCCGTGACCGTCTGATCCTTTCAAAAGGCCACTCGGTCGAAGCACTTTACGCCGTTCTTGCCAACCGCGGCTTTTTTCCGAGGGAAGATCTGAAGACCGTTTCTGCGTTCGGATCAAAATATATCGGTCATCCTACGAATAAAGTCGCCGGGATTGAGATGAACTCCGGATCCCTCGGTCACGGATTGTCGGTCTCCGTCGGAATGGCGCTTGCCGGCAAAATGAACCGGGAATCCTACCGTGTTTATGTTGTCATCGGTGACGGTGAATTAGCTGAGGGTTCGGTCTGGGAAGGTGCAATGGCAGCATCCCATTACAAGCTTGATAATCTCTGTGCTGTTGTAGACAGGAATGGACTGCAGATCTCAGGGACGACAGAGGATGTTATGGGACATGAGAATCTTGATGACCGGTGGTCTGCATTTGGCTGGAATGTCATACATGCTGCAGGTAACGATACAGACGCACTCAACAATGCATTCGAAACTGCCAGGTCAGTAAAAGGCCAGCCGACCGTAATCATCGCTGATACGATCAAGGGCTATGGTGTCTCTTTTATGGAGAATTCAGTGCCATGGCATCATAAGGTCCCGTCTGCCGAAGAATACAGACAGGCCTCAGCAGAACTTACAGCCAGAAGGAGTGCAGTATTATGAATTTAATACACAATCGACAGGTCATTAATGACGTACTCATTGAAAAAGCAAGAGCAGATAAAGACATTGTTGTTCTCTGCAGTGATTCCCGGGGCTCGGCCTCCCTCAGCGAATATGCGAAAGTTCATCCGGGCCAATTTGTTGAAACCGGTATCGCAGAACAGAACATTGTCTCAATAGCAGCAGGACTTGCATCCTGCGGCAAAAAGTCATTTGTTGCTTCCCCTGCCTGTTTTCTGTCGACCCGCAGTATGGAGCAGGCGAAAGTTGATGTCGCTTACTCCAATACAAATGTAAAGCTGATCGGCATATCAGGCGGAATAAGCTACGGCGCGCTCGGTATGACCCATCACTCAACCAATGATATTGCCACACTTGGCTCAATCCCTAATATGCGTGTCTATTTTCCAAGCGACCGGCACCAGACAAAGGCTCTTTTTGAGAATCTGCTCCTGGACAATAAGCCTGCTTATATCCGCGTAGGGCGTAATCCGGTCGAGGATATTTACACAGAAGAAAATACTCCGTTTGTCATGGATAAAGCCACACTGGTCCATGCCGGTACAGACGTTACGATCATTGCCTCGGGTGAAATGGTTTACCCGGCTGCGCAGGCCGCAAGTGCTCTTGAAGAACAGGGAATCAGCTGCCGTGTTCTTGACATGTACTGTATCAAACCACTTGATACCGAAGCAGTCCTTAAGGCGGCAGAAGAAACCAGAGCACTGATTGTCATCGAAGAACATGTTGCAAACGGAGGCCTCGGTTCAATGGTCAGCCAGCTGGTCTGTGCAAATCAGCCGACAAAGGTCATCAGCCTGTGCCTCCCTGATGAACCCGTGATTGCCGGAAAATCAAATGAAGTCTTTGCTTACTATGGCTTGTCAGCAGAAAACCTTGTCAAGACCGTGCAGGAACTTATCGGCTGATGCCATTGACATTTTCACAGTAAAAGAAGAATCAACAAGAAGGGGCCTGCAATTTTATGAGCGAACAATACGTCCTCGCCATTGACCAGAGCACAGCCGGAACGAAAGCGCTGCTTTTTACCCGAACAGGGGAACTTATTGGCCGGTCGGACCGTCCTCACCGGCAGATCATCAACGATGCGGGCTGGGTTGAACATGACCCGGAAGAAATAATCCGGAATACGACTGACGCTGTACGTGATGTCGTCAGTAAGACAGGCATTGATAAAGATTCAATTGCCGTCATGGGTATCAGTAACCAGCGCGAGACGGCGGTCGCCTGGGATTCGTCAACCGGAAAACCGGTCTATAACGCCATTGTATGGCAGTGTGCCCGCGGCGAGGAGATCTGTAAGAGGATCGAAGCTGACGGCTACAGTGAAATGATACGCACGGCAACCGGCCTGAACCTTTCACCGTATTTTTCCGCTGCCAAGCTGGCCTGGATATTGGAGAATGTCCCTGCAGCACGTGATGCTGCGAAAAGGGGCAGTCTTTGCTGCGGCAATATTGACAGCTGGCTGGTCTACAACCTGACGAAAGGCAAAAGTTTCAAAACCGATTACTCAAATGCCTCCCGGACACAGCTCTTTAATCTTAATGATTTGAAGTGGGATGAGGATGTGTGCCGCCTTTTCGGGCTTGATGCAGCTATGATGCCTCAGGTCTGTGATTCAAACAGCTGTTTCGGGGAAACGGACTTTGACGGATATTTTTCCCGGGCAATCCCTATTCATGCCGTTATGGGAGACTCACACAGTGCATTATTCGGCCAGGGCTGCCATGAACCCGGCATGATAAAGACAACCTACGGTACAGGTTCCTCCGTGATGATGAACATCGGACGAGAAGCAATCTATACAAATTCCGGTGTTGTTACTTCAATTGCATGGGGAATGGACGGAATTGTCAGCTATGTTCTTGAAGGCAATATCAATTACACAGGGGCTGTCATGAAATGGATCGTTGAAGACCTGGGGCTTCTGGCAAGTTCAAAAGATGCGGCAATAGTCGCCGCCGGTGCCAACCCGAATGATGAGACATATATTGTACCTGCATTTTCAGGCCTTGGGGCACCTTACTGGGAAAGCAGCGCAAGGGCAGTTATCTGCAATATGAGCCGCAATACAGGCCGGGCGGAAATTGTCCGTGCAGCCGAAGAATGCATCGCATACCAGATTGCGGATATTATCGAGCTGATGAATCTGGCGGCAGGGATACGCCTGCAGGAACTCCGTGTCGACGGCGGAGCCACAAGAGACACGTATCTGATGCAGTTTCAGACGGATATTCTCGATATGACAGTCCAGGTGCCTGAGACGGAGGAGCTTTCCGGAGTAGGAGCTGCCTATGCAGCCGGAATCGCCGCAAATATCTTTGGGCAGGACATTTTTAACCGGATTAGCCGCAGGGCTTACCACCCCGCGATAGCTCCCGACCTTCGCGCCAAACGCAGGGCCGGCTGGAAAAAATCTGTCGAGATGGTATTGCGGCGCGCTCAATCGTAAAAACAAATTCAAACCACAGGTATTTAAAATCGAGGAGGCATATTATGAAAAAAACAACTTTTGGAGTTATCATTACCAACCGCAGCTTCTTTCCGTCACATCTTGTCACCGAAGCGCGAGAAAAGATTTTGACTAAACTGCAGGGAAAAGGCATCGGCGCTGTCATTTTAAGTGAAACGGACACGCCGCTCGGTGCAGTTA
>DIEQ01000043.1 GCA_002418705.1 Mageeibacillus sp. UBA5770
AACTTGGCGTGGTTAGTTCTAATTAATGCAAGGCTTGTCAGCGTCATAATTCCTGCATTAAGAAGTGTGGCGCCAATATTAGCCAGTTCAAAATAATCCGTAATCAGATTGGCCGGGGATGTCAGTATCGTAATACTTCCCGCCCAAATTTCCTGAGGGCTGTTAAAGAAAAAAGCGAGGATAATGAGTGCACCGCCAAGNNAGAATAAAAAACAGGTATTTAGATCTCTCCGAAACTTCATCAGGATGTAACGGCGCTGATCCATTCGGTAAATCCAAACTAACACACTCCTCCCCAGGTTTCCATAAAGCGTTTGTGACGTATACAAGAGATTTTACAGACATTATACATGATCACAAAAAAGGTTTCATTGATTCTCTGCGGCTCGGAAAAAGAAAAACTGCTGCCTGCATGTTCATTCACGCAGACAGCAGCAGATCAGACCATCGTTGGTCTTTGCTTATTCAGCCAGTGCTTTTACTTCCTTATAGCAGGCAAGGTCTGTATAGAGTTCTGCGGTATATGGATTGCGCCTGGTCTTTGCAACTTTATAACCCATGTACACGAGTACCGCAATGTTTGCAAGCAATGCGGCCAGGCTTGTAATAAACAATGCTGTCGTATTATGTGTTGATTTAACGGCAAACTGCGATTCATCAATAAAGGCCGGGAATGTCTGTGCAAACATACACCAGATGGCAAGTGTCTGTGCGCGATGCTGCAGCCATGCACCTTTTTTGATAAAAAACGCAGCAAGAGTCGGAGCAAGAAGAAGAGCAACACCTGCATACCATGAGTGGTCAGCAATGCAGTTATATGTATATGCAAAATTCCAGATATCATATGCAATAATCCAGAACCAGCACATATCCGGCCATAACATATCCTTGCTCTTGGACTTGGCAACGCAAATACCCAGCCAGCCAGTTATTGTGATGATATTCAGGATGCCGGCAATGCCGTTCATGTAATTCCAGGGCCCGCTTACCATAACCATTCCGTCAAACATTTCCTTGTTAAGTCCTAATCCGCCTATTTGGAAATCACGGACGACTGCTTCAGCGATATTAACAGCTAAAATCAGAGCAGGAAATGTAAGCACCCATTTCTTAGTGCTTGCACCTTTTACATGCCTGAGTACCCAAAAGCCTACACAGCCAGCCAGAGAAGAATATACTTTGGCAAAATGAAACCAGTCGTTCACGCTCGTACCGGCCGTCGTCTTAGGCCAGACAAAAATCGTAAGAATAACAGGAAGCACCATGAAAAGGANNCTTGAATCTTCTGCCGATTTCATTGAGAACAGTTAATGCAGCAAATACCACCACCAGCATAATCCAGTTACTTAAAGGCTGCGCCTCAAAAAAGAACATAATACCCCTCCTATGATTGGAAATATTTTAGTAAATATGTCGCAAATTCACTGAAATTTCATTATACTTCTACGGTATTATATGTCAATAATGGATTGATACTTTTAGATTAAGAAACCAAAAAAAACCCCGATTTTTATAATCAGGGCTTCATTTTATAGTATGGCAGCATAACAGAAAATAATTAATTCTTCTTATCCGGCGGAGTCAGCATGTCAAGAATTTTCTGCGTCATCATAATGCGGACTCTCGCTTCGACTGCCATTCGCAGAGCCATAAGCGCTAATTCCTGCTGATATGCACTTTTTGCAGATTCCTCGGGAACATCCATCGACAGAAGTCCGGCGAGCTGCGGAGTCAGGTCTTCCCTGCTGTTTTCAAGTGCTTCCTCCTGGATATGCAGGAAAAAGTCATAGACCTCACGGTCATCCTTGCTGATATGGGTATACTTCAGAAGTGCAGAAAGGTCCGTAATGGAAAGTACGGGCTTGAGCGAGCATAAAATAGACAACAATGCGAGATGCCCCTGTGTATATTTCTTATCAGTAGCACGCGGGAGAAGGCCGTCTTTCGTGTAGTTGTTGATCATCGGCTGTGTCAGCAGCTTATCCTGTTCTGTTCTCTTATAGAAGGTCAGCTGACGGTCCATGAGTGTCAGAACCTGATCCATATAAAGCCCGATATCCGGAAGCCGGTTCCACTGCGTCAACTGTGTTCCGGAAAGTGATGCCAGCCAGTCCTGAAGAATTTCCACAGAAGACTGCATGCTGCTTAGATCTGATACTGCGGAGGCCGGATTCTCGTTTTCTTTATTGTGTGATTCGTTTTTGGCCACAAGATCAACTCCCCTGTCTGTTAAAAATGTAGTCTGATCATATCACATCGTCTTATTAATGTCTTTAGATGGCAGTACGTTCACACAGGATTTTTCCAGAACACGCCTTGTAACAATCATCATATGGCCACATGTCTGGCAGGAGAGCGATACGTCCGCACCGACGCGCCGGATTTCCCATGTCTTACCTCCGCAGGGATGGGCCTTACGTAAAGTAACGACATCACCTTTTTCAAAAGGGTAAAGAAAATATACACCCGGCATGATTTCAGACTCCTTTGCTGCTTGTGTCAAATATGTTTTGGGCGATCGTTACCCGCGGCTGCCCGCCATAGTCCCTGAAGCACAGCACATTTACCAGACCATTTTCACGGCAGAGCGCGGGAACACTTTCACCCTGGTCATAACCGTGTTCGAAAACAATCCACCCGCCCGGTCTCATATATGACCGGCATTCAGACAGAATTCGTCTGTAAAAATACAGACCGTCGGTACCGCCGCGCAGTGCCAGATCGGGCTCGAAATCAATTACTTCAATCATCAGTGTATCCATATCACCGGATGTGATATATGGGGGGTTCNNCAAGAATCAAATCAGCTTTCTTGTCACCCCAGACAGCGTCGAGCTTTGATGGCTCCGGGAAAAGGTCACACTTGAAAAAAGCTATATGGTCTTTAAGCTTATTGATGATCACATTATCTTTTGCGTAGTAAATGGCATCATTGGAAATGTCAGTAAAGACACCGCTGACTGTACCGCCTTCTCCTAGAATGTGGCTGGCATAAGCAATACCAAGGCATCCGCTGCCCGTACAAAGGTCCATAAAGAACAGCATTTCCCTGGATTTCGGGAACGTATCAGGAGAACGGGGCATGTCATTCGTGCACTGTCCCCATGGTATCGGTAAATACCCGGATAAGGCCAGGCCCAGCTCAACAACCAGTTCGCTGTCAGATCTTGGAATAAGAACTCCGGGACCTACATGAATCGTATTTCCCCAAAAGGAGGTGCTTCCGAGAATATATGCCAGGGGTTCCCTCTCGAGTCTCCGAAGCAGGATGTCTTCGAGGTGCCGGAGATTATCACGCGACAGAAATCCTTCCATTTCGTCCGGGGCACGGGTTACGAAGTAAGCGCGGTCTTTTCCGGTCACAAGAGACAGCCACAAGTAGAGCTCGGATTTAGGAGACTCAATGCCTGCTCTTTTTAGTATCGCAGATGTGTCTGTTAACCACTCGGAAAGAATCACCAGTTGTCCTCACTTTTATTTTCAGGAAGAACCGCCTGCATGGCTGCAATCGCAACTTCAAGCATACTGTCATCCGGCTCACGGGTAGTAAACCGCTGCATCCACATTCCCGGCTTTGATACAGAACGGCAGACCGCGTTATCATCATGCTTACCGGTGAAGTGAATAATTTCATAGGCGATTCCGGCAACCACCGGGACCAGGGCAAGACGGATCAGCGAGTTAAGCCACCAGATATTCACACCGATAAATATACCGGCAACAGCGAATACGAGGATAGACACAATAACAACTACGAAAAGGAAAGCTGTTCCGCATCTCGGGTGAAAGCGGCTGAATTTACGAATATTCTCAACGGTAAGCGGTTCGCCGGCTTCATAGCACGCGATCGTTTTGTGCTCGGCACCATGGTACATCCATACACGCGCAATATCCTTAACACGCGAAGTCAATGCGAGATAACTGATAAATATTGTAATTCGGATAATGCCCTCCACAAGGTTTAGAAGGAGGATGACAGCATACGAATCAGTCTGGCTTGCAGGGATCCAGTGGGTTATCAGGTCAACAATAAGCCGGGGCAGC
>DIEQ01000126.1:0-5109 GCA_002418705.1 Mageeibacillus sp. UBA5770
CCGATCGGGCCGGTCGTTATGATCGACACCCCCGGCCTTGATGATGAAGGTGAACTCGGCCAGCTGCGTATCGAACGTGCGCGCGCCGTACTCGAAAAAACAGATGCCGCTATCGTAGCTGTAGACAGCCAGACAGAAACAGGTGATTTTGAACGCGGTATCATCGCACAGATAAAAGAACGCAAAATCCCGGCGATCCTTGTCCTCAATAAAGCTGACCTTGCCAGTATGGACACCGACCTGCATGCTCAGGCAATAGCCTTGCAAAAAGAACTCAAGGTCCCTGTCGTTATTGCCTCCGGTGTCACCGGAGAAGGCATTGAAGATTTAAAACAGGCCCTGATCCGGGTTCTGCCGGAAGATGAAGACAAATTCCATCTCGTCGGCGACCTGCTGTCACCCTCCGACATCGTCGTCCTCGTTGTCCCCATCGACAAAGCAGCGCCAAAGGGACGGCTCATCCTGCCTCAGCAGCAGACCATCCGCGATATTCTCGAGGCCGATGCAATGGCGATCATCACCAAGGAATACGAGCTGAGAGATACACTCGCGTCCCTGTCCAAAAAGCCCCGCCTGGTCATCACCGACTCCCAGGTATTTGCCAAAGTATCGGCGGATACACCCAGAGACATCCCGCTTACCTCCTTCTCAATCCTTTTCGCGCGCTACAAAGGCGACCTTCCCGTACTGGTCCGCGGAGCCAGAACCATCGACACCCTGCAGGATGGTGACAAAATCCTCATCGCCGAAGGCTGCACGCATCATCGCCAGTGCGATGATATCGGAACCGTCAAGCTGCCCCGCTGGATCCGCCAGCACACCGGAAAAAACATAGAATTCGTCTTCACCAGCGGCGGCACCTACCCGCACAACCTTGCAGACTTCCGCATGATCGTCCACTGCGGCGCCTGTATGCTCAACCGCCGCGAAATGCACTACAGAATCCAGCAGGCCGGGAAAGCCGGCATTCCAATCGCTAATTACGGAGTCCTCATCGCCCACATGCAGGGTATTCTCCCGCGCGTGCTCGAACCCTTCCCGCTTGCCGCAATGGAATTGGAATGAGGCGCATTCTTCTTTCGCTCCAGGTCCTCGGATCGCTGTGCGATCCTGTGGAAGTCGCTTAAGCCGCTTGTGTCTCATTTTGTTGGCACTCTGCGAGTGCAAGGAAATTTTTTGCAAGAAGAAAGATATCTCGATCACGTCAAATAATATTGACTTATAATTTTCGAGTGCTACAATTACTATTTAGAAGGTGCGGACAACAATGTGTCTCCTCTCGAAGATGTATGTATGGCTGTCAGCGTCTTGTAGGCAATCCTACAGGACGCTTTATTTTAGCAATTCGGTCTGATATGCATCAGCCGCGAATTCTTCCGGTTTTTCCAAAAATCTTCCTTCTATGGAGGCGATTATTGTGCAGTCAACAGACACGATCAACAAATTGGCTTGCCGCCTTGGAGTAAACAGTGAAACACCCAACATCGAATTGGCTGTCGAATTGTGTAAAAGGCAGGATGCACGTGCAATCAAGGAGATCCTCGACGGACTGGAAAGCAAAGATTCAGCTATTGCCAATGACTGCATCAAAGGGGGATCACATGACCGATCTTGAAACAACAATTCTCTCCCTCGAAAAATCGCTCCTGCGACCGGAGGTGCGCAATTCTGCCGAGAAACTGGCCGAATTATTGAGTGAGTCTTTTTATGAGTTTGGAAGTTCAGGAAATCTATATTACTACCATGTAGGGGACGTGTTTGACGTAAGCCCAGCACAAGAAAGCGATTGGGAAATCGTCGATTTTTCACTGCTTCCCCACGGCGAAGACAGCGTTCTTGCTACATATAAAGGGATTAAACACACAGAACCTGACGAAACCAAAAAATTCACCCTGCGCTGCTCACTCTGGGAAAAAGAATCCGGCTCCTGGAAAATCAAGTTCCACCAGGGAGCAGTCATGGAACAAGTTTAAAGACCGTATATATTTTTCTTGCTCCACGTCCTCGGATCGCTAAGCGATCCTGCGGAAGTCGCGCGAAAAACATATGCGGTCTTCTTGGTTAGGCGCTTCGCGCCAAGGTAATACTACCTCAGCACCCGTAGGGTGCCTTATAAAGAAGAAGCATATCTGTTGAACGACCTTCCGCAGGGCGCCAGCCCGAGGACACGGGGAGAGAAACAGAAATGCTTCTTCAAAAACTTGCTCCCTTTTTCCCGACTATTTTCGATGCCAGTTCGTTGCCTTCTTGCAGCCAGGCCTGCGGGTCTGCGTTTTTCAGCATTTCTGCAAGAAAGCCCGCATTGAAGGCATCGCCCGCACCGGTTGTATCTATGGCTGTCACTTTTTGAGCAGGTTCCCGGTATATCCCGTTTTCGGAATATGAGGCACCAAAAGGAGACGTGAAGCCTTCCCGTATTGCTGCAAGGGATCCTTCCGAACCCATTTTTAAGGCAATACAGGGCACTTTCAGCTGGAGGGTTTTAATGGATGCCGGGATGTCCCGTACATTTGTTATCGTCTGAAGCTCGGTTTTATTAGGCAGGATGATGTCGGCGGCATTCAGCATTTCTGCTAGAATTTCCGGTCCTATCTGCCCGATGACCGGAGACGGGTCCAGTGCGACAAGACCTCCGGCAAGCTTGGTTTCTTTTACGGCCTCAAGGGATAGGGCTGCCTGCCCGGCGTTCATCAGGCAGTAGCCTGACAGGAGAAGAATCTTTGTGTTTTGGAGAACCTGCCTGAGTGACGGTGTATATTCCAGCGGTATGGCAGAAGCACCGCGATAGGACAGCATTGTCCGTTCGCTGTTTTTGTCAATTATGGAGAGGACATATCCTGTACTTTCCCCGTATTGGATGCAGGATGTATCAATGCCTGCGGACTGCATTTTTTCTTCGATCCAGCGACCGTTTTCATCCATGCCGACACGTCCGCAAAAAGCTGTTTTCACGTTCAGCATTCCAAGCGCAAGTGCTGTGTTTGATGCCGATCCGCCGGTACTTTTGCCGGACATAGAGATCATTTCATCTCCGCCGACAGGCGGCATCCTGTCTACCCAGTACTGATAGTCGATAAGCGCATCGCCGATGACGGTCACATCAATTGCCTTATGTGCCCCGCCCGGAATATCTATCATATTTTCCATCCCTGCTATTCTCCTCTGCTGCGTTTATGCGCAGCAAACACATGAATTATTGGCTGAGGTCAGCAAGTTCAAGTGCAATTTTAGCTGCCAGGGCAGCGTTGTTATATACGAGCTGAATGTTGGAGGCAAGGCTTTCTCCGCCGGTTATTTTCTGAATTTTATCAAGTAAAAACGGAGTTGTCTCTTTGCCTTTGATGCCAAGCCGGACGGCCTCATCGATTGCTTCATCAATTTTAGAGTTGATAAAAGATGCTTCCATCGAGAATTTCTCGGGAATCGGATTGGTTACAAGCATGCCGCCCTTCATTCCGAGATCTTCCTTTGCTTTAAAAACTTCGGCGATTTCAAGAGGTGTGTCCATTCGATAATCCACTGAGAACCCACTGTTTCTGACATAGAAGGCAGGGAGTTCTGCCGTTTTGTAACCGATTACGCATACACCTTTGGTCTCTAAGTATTCCAGTGTCAGGCCAAGGTCCAGAATCGATTTGGCCCCGGCACAAACGACGAGGACCGGCGTCTGTGCAAGCTCGTCAAGGTCGGCCGAGATGTCCATTGTTGTCTGGGCACCGCGGTGGACACCGCCGATGCCTCCCGTTGCAAAAACGGATATTCCGGCAAGAGCCGCGATAATCATCGTCGCTGCAACCGTTGTTGCACCGTCTTCTTTTCGGGCAGCCAGGACGGGCAGGTCACGCCGGCTTGCTTTGGTAACCGCAAGGCCCTTTTGTCCGAGGTATGTGATTTCCTCAGTGGAAAGTCCGGCTTTGAGTTTTCCTTTAATGATGGCAATCGTTGCCGGAACGGCACCGTTATCGCGGATAACTTTTTCAACATGAAGTGCTGTCTCTACATTTTTCGGATAAGGCATGCCGTGGGATATGATCGTTGACTCAAGGGCAACGACGGGTTTACCTGCTGCCAGTGCATCTTTAACTTCCTGTGATATTTCAAGGTATTTTGAAAGATTATTCATATTGCATCTCCTCTTATAAACATTGAGCAAATACTGCTGGTAAGTGATCTTATTATATATCTCTGCGATTTGTTTGACACAAAAAGTCGGACACGCAAAATAAGTCTGTGCTATTCTCTACTCACAAGAGTAACGGAGAAATCGGGCAGGAGATTATGGCTGCCTGGAACCGCTTTTCCCGGTGGCTGTCGGACAGCAAGTATACTAACGGTCAGCATCAGTGGCTTGAAGAGCATCTGGGCTTTGATGAGGATGCCAATCATGTCGGAGGAGTAGATCTTTACATGCCGATTTCAGAACGGCCTGCAGCTACACCTGATTATACTCTTTGCGCAGAAGCCCTGTAATACGCCCCTGTTCTTTCGACTTAAACCAGATAATGCCGGTCAATTCGTCTTTAATGATGGTGACCGGCATTATCCCCATTACTGAGTTTGTCACGAAAACCTCATCTGCGGCGCTCAGGTATTCAAGGGTTAATTCCCCTTCGACTACAGTAACTCCCAGTGCTTTTGCCCGCACAACAACAAATTCACGGATGATGCCCGGAAGGATTCCGCAGGCAAGGTGAGGCGTATACAGCGTGTTGCCTTTTGTAAAGAATATATTGCATTTTGCGGTCTCGGCCACTTGCTTTTTGCTGTTCAGGAACAAGACGTCGTCATACCCTTTGGCAGCTGCGTCCCGCAGGGCAAGGAAATTCTCTGCATAATTACCCGTTTTATGTCCTGTCAGGGGCGATGTCTCATTTCGGATCATTTTCGAGACATTTACCATATATCCAGTTGCCTTTTGTCCGGGATCAGCGTAATCGCGGACCGAGAAATGGAGCGAAGGCGGTATGTCTGCGCCATTGCCGAAGCTTATGGTTGCGCGCAGGATTTTCCCGCTTAGTCCCTGACTGTGAATATATTCCAGAACCGATGTCTTCCACTCCTTTTTGTCGAACGGCAGTATATATCCCAGAGCTCCGGCCGATCGAAAAA
>DIEQ01000126.1:5196-15772 GCA_002418705.1 Mageeibacillus sp. UBA5770
GCGATGCTCATTTTCCAGTCAGTGTCGGCGTCTTCTGACATGCTGTTTTCCTCCAGAACATGTAAAATAGCAGATCCTTTGTCGAGTGTCTCCTGGTATTCCTCTTCGGGAACGGAATCCCACACGATGCCGCCGCCGACCTGATAAAACGCCTGATCCCCTTCTGCCACGATGGTTCGTATCGCGATGTTGAAATCGCAGGTGCCGTCAAATCCCATATATCCGATCGCACCGGTGTATATGTTTCGCTTCACCGGCTCGAGCTCATCAATAATTTCCATCGCGCGGATCTTGGGCGCCCCTGTAATGGAGCCGCCCGGAAAAGTCGCCCGTATACAGTCCGTAACGTCCATTCCTTCCGAAAGTTCACCGCAGACGGTTGCCACCAGATGAAATACATTCGCATATGTCTCCAGCTCGACGAATTCCGTCACTTTTACAGACCCGATACGGGAGATTCTGCCAAGATCATTTCTCTCCAGATCTACGATCATCGCAAGCTCGGCATGATCCTTTTCGCTCGCAAGCAGTTCCTCACGATTCGCTATGTCTTCCGCCTCTGTACGGCCGCGCGGACGCGTGCCTTTTATCGGGCGTGTCTCAATCCATCCGTCTTCAAGACGGAAAAATCGCTCCGGCGAGCTGCTCATCACTCGTAATGTACCAAAATTCAGGTAGCATGCAAATGGAGCGGGACTTTCGCTGCGAAGCCTGCGGTATACATCATAGGCGTCACCGGGGAGCGTGGTTCGAATCCTCTGCGAGAGATTCACCTGGAAAATATCTCCGTTACGAATATGTTCCCTCGCTTTTTCGACCACATCGCAATACTCCTCCCTGGAGAAATCCGAGGAAAAGGCGGTTGCGGAATGCTTATGCGAAAATTGCCGTTTCTGAATATCACGATTAAGATGGGTGTCCCCGGCAGGCTCTGCCGCGCGAGTCTTTAGTGCTGAAAAAATAGTTTCACGAATATGGGTGATTTTTTGCTGCTCCATGTTGTTCTGTTCTTCGCGGGAGGAGAGCACGGATGAAGCACAGATGTAGGTCTGGTTCTTCTCATGATCCACAATGATCGCCGTGTCGTAGAATCCGAACAGCATATGCGGAACATCGATCTCTTCAACAGCCGTATCAGGCAGCTTTTCAAGAACCGATCCGAAATCATAGGAAATAAAGCCTGCGGCGCATCCATTTTCACAGGGAAGTGCTCCGGGCACAGACTTTACTGCGTATTGTTCCAGGAGTGTTTTGAGATCGGACAACGGATCGCAGTCTTTTTGCAGGTGTCTTTTATCCCGAACGATCTCTGTTCGATTCCCTTTTGAAGAGAAAACCAGGAACGGTTTGAATAGAATAATCGAATATCGGCCAAGCCGCGCATCCTGCAGTGCACTGTCAAAAAACACTGCATACGGCTCGTTTTTAAAGATCCGGAAGATTTCTTCCGCCGTTTTGTTCAACCAGATTTCTTCCCGCAATAACCATACCTCACTCGTGTCACAGCATCTGCTTTTTTATGAAAACAATTAACTAGTCCGGCGTCAAAACACAGCTGCTTCCTGCGGCATATCCCGTAGAAAAAGCCGCCTGCAGATTGTATCCGCCGGTATCTCCGTCAACATCGAGTACTTCTCCGGCAAAATAGAGACCGGGTACAAGCTTCGACTGCATAGTCTTCGGGTCGACTTCTTTCAGCGAAACACCGCCTGCGGTGACCATCGCCTTTGCAAAAGACGGTGCCCGGCTGACAACAAATGAATAATCCTTCATCAGCGCCGTCAGACGGTCCCGCAGTTCCTTTTTAAGTTCATGGCAGAAAACATCCGACGGAATACCCACGCGCTCGAGCATGCCTGTGATCAGCGACTCCGGCCCGAATTTCTTAAGGACATTGGATAATTTTTTGTTCTGGTTTTCGGCAAGCAGCGCCATCATCTGCGACCTTGCCGCATCCTGGGAAAGCGTCGGCCACAGGTCGATCGAAATCCGCACCTGGCTTCTGTCATAGGGCTTTTCTTCGGTTGGAAGAAAGCGCGACAGTGAGAATATAGCAGGTCCCGTCAGACCGAAATGTGTAAAAAGCACATCGCCCTGCGCGGATGCAAGTTCTTCCGCCCTGCGGAACGCCTTTACACGGACATCGCGAAGGCTTACGCCCTGAAGAGCGGCAACAATGGAAGGCTCGATATCGATTGGTACGAGAGCCGGCCGTACAGGCACTATTGTGTGCCCGAGGCGTGCAGCCAGCAGATATCCGTCTCCTGTCGAACCGGTCGCCGGGTAGGATGATCCGCCTGCACAAAGCACGCAGGCGTCTACATCATAGGCCATCTTCAAAGTAACAACTTTAGCAATCCGGCCGTCCGCATCCTTACGGATATCGACGACAGGCTCATTTTCGTGAAATGCTACGCCCAGCTCCTCCGCACGCGAAAAAAGAGCGTTCAGGATATCCTGTGCCTTCTCGCTGGCAGGAAACAGACGTCCGCCCTCTTCTTCCTTGAGGCGGACCCCGCGGGATTCAAAGAAATCCTTAAGGTCGCCCGGATTAAAGGCATTCAAAGCTTTATACAGAAATTTTCCGTTGCCGAAAAAATGCTCCGGGTAAGCACGGACCTCTTTCATATTTGTCACATTGCAGCGTCCGTTGCCGGTGATCAGTATCTTGCGTCCCGGAAGTGCGTTTTTCTCGAAAAGCCATACGCGCTCTGCGCCGCCTTCCGCTGCCCGGATCGCTGCCATAAGTCCCGCTGCTCCGGCTCCAATAATTGCAATTTTCATCCATTTAACCTTTCTTTACAGACATCCACCCAGCCACATGCGCCGGAAATCTGATATATCTCGTCAATCGTCATTTCGATAGCCGAGTTACTGCTTCCGCAGGCCGGGAAAACCGTATCGAATTTTTTGAGTGAAATATCGGCATAGACTTTTGCTTCCGGCGGGTTGTCAAACGGGCACACACCGCCGACAGCATGGCCGGTCAAGCGCAGCACATCGTCGGCCGAGAGCATTTTTGATTTAATTCCGAACGCCGCCTTGAACTTGGCATTATCAATCCGCATGTCTCCCGCAGCAATAACGAGTATGGCAGAGTCTGATCCTTCATAGAAAGAAATGGTTTTGGCAATCCGGGCCGGTTCAACGGACAGCCGGAGGGCCGCAAGTTCAACCGTTGCACTCGACTCCTCAAATTCCAGAATATCTTCGCTCTTGCCCCACGGAGCAAGATATTTTCTAACAGAATGGACGGACATAACCAGACTCCCTTCGATACGCATGCAAAATTGCCGGAAAGGCAGACTCATTTTCGCACATTTCGAGTGGGAAAGAAAGGACAGGTGAAAAGCAGCAAGATTTATCTCGCAATATCTCCCGTCCGGGCACCGACAAAATCAATCAGTGCCTGTGGTTCGATCAGGATCTGTGCGCCGCGCATACCGGCACTGACAGCAATCCAGTCATAAAGGATCGCCGTCTCTTCAAAATACGTCGGAAATGGCTTCTTCATACCGACCGGCGAGCAGCCGCCTCTTATATATCCCGTCAGGGGCAGCAGCTCCTTTACGGCAATCATGTCGACTTTCTTATTGTCCGATAATGAGGCAAGTTTCTTCAAATCAAGTTCCATTTCAACAGGGATACAGGCGACAAGAAATCCTGCATCGCCTTTGCAAACCAATGTTTTGAATACCTGTTCGACAGGGAGACCGCATGTTGCTGCGACATGCACACCCGAAAGATCGTCTTCATCAACTTCATACGTCACAACGCGAAAAGTAATGCCCGCAGTTTCGAGCATTCGCATGGCATTGGTTTTAACTGGTTTTGGCATAATCACTCACCTCGGGGAGCGTGCATATTGCTTTCTCTCCCCGGTCCTGTGGATCAATTATATCGCTCTCGCTCTCATGTCCTCGGCTTCGCCTGCGTAAGTTCGTTCGAGCGATATAATTGATCCCTGCTGGCGCTTCGCGCTTCGGAAGGATTGATGGCTGGAAGCCCTGCGGAAGGTCGTTCAAGCAACATGCACGCTCCTTGTTTGGCACCCTTTGGGTGCTATGGAATCATTTCCTTTTAAAAGAACAGGTCCCTGGTTTTTCCTTTGCGGATGTTTTCGACGTTTTTACGCGAGGCCTCACGGTGGGCCGGGTCAACGACCTTTTCGAGTTCCTTATCGACGAGTGCATATCCGATTTTTTTGGCTTCCGGTGATGCATAGTCCTCAAGATATTCGGACAGCGTCATCAGTGCATTCGGGTGGCAGACGTTTTTGATCTGGCCTGTTTTCGCGAGGGACATGAAGCGGTCTCCGGTACGTCCGGAACGGTAGCAGGCTGTGCACCATGAAGGTACAAGGCCTTCTTCCATCAGCCAGGTGACGATTTCATCGGCGGAGCGTTCGTCGTTTTTATCAAACTGCGCGACAAGTGTCGGATCCATTTCGCCGGTCTCGCGGAAATGCTTTTCGGCCATATAGCCGCCGACACCGACAGCGCTGCAGGCGCTCATCTGCGTAATGCCGCAGTCGAGCAGGTCTTTGCGCATTGAGGCACTCTCGCGGGTGGAGATGATCATTCCTGTATATGGGACTGCAAGGCGGATTACGGCAACAAGTTTATTAAATGTCTCGTCATCGGGTACATTCGGGTAGATCGAGCTCATATCGACGCCGTCAGCCGGACGGATGCGCGGGACAGAGATCGTATGAAAACCGACACCGTAGGTTTTTTCCATATGTTCGTTATGAATCATCAGTGCGAGTGTCTCAAAATACGGGTCATAAAGTCCGAAAAGTACGCCTGCGCCGTTGTCGTCGATTCCTGCTGTCTGTGCGCGGTCGAAGGCTGTCGTGTGATACCAGTAATCGCTTTTCGGGCCGGCAAGATGGTATTTCTCATACGTCGGCTTGTGGTACGTCTCCTGGAAAAGAATATAGGTGCCGATACCGACGTCCTTAAGCTTTTTGAAGTTCTCAACTGTGGTTGATGCAATGTTGACGTTCGCACGGCGAATCTCGCCGGACGTGTCGGACTGTGTCTGATATACAGTCATGAGACAGTCGACAATGTAGTCAATCGGGCAGTTCTCATCATCTTCGCCGGCTTCCATAGCAATACGCTTATGGCCCATTTTCTCGATCTGAATAACTTCCTGACGGACTTCTTCCATTGTCAGTTTCCTTCTGGCGAAAGTGTGGCAGTCGTTATAACTGCAGTAAGCACAGCGGTTCACGCAATAATCACTGACATAGAGCGGAGCAAACATAACAATACGATTGCCGTAAATCTCTTCCTTGATACGGCGTGCCACCTGGAAAAGCCGCGGTAAATGCTTGTCATCCATTTTCAGAAGACTGGCCACTTCGAGATGCGTCAGGCCTGCAAACTTTTCCGCCTTATCAAGAATCGCATCAATCTCAGAATCCGGCGTCGTCTGAGCCCTCTTCAAAATATCTTCGATCTCATCGGGATTTATGAATTCTTCAATTTCCATATTTTCAATCAACATATGCTTTCTCCTCGTCATTCCCGTGTCCCTGTAATCTCGATCTTCAAGGTGCTTTCGTCCTTCACGGCATTTCTGTCTTGGCGATGGCCGTACGTACCGTAACACCTTCAATTCGTCCGAGTTTGCCCGTCAAACTGTTAATCGCGTCGAGTTCCCCGACCACAGTCAGGCTGATAACGGCAACCGGCACCTCCTCAAAAGGAATACCCATCCGCCCTTTCACAATCCCCTGAAACTCCGAAACCGTATCATTAAACGCCTGTTGGCAGTGATGCGGTTCATCAAGCACCGCTGAAACCACAGCAATTCTTTTCATAACTTCCATCCTTCCCAAAAATCAAAAATGCGCCTTCTCCCGCTCGGAAAAGACGCACATGTATAGCTCATTTACTCCCCCCGCCGACAGGAAACATGCCGCAGCACATATGCCTGAAAACAAAAGAAAATCAAAACTGTACTTCGTCACTTCCGAATCAGGGGTCTGACCGACCGCTTTTCCGTTAGAATTAACTAACAATATTTTGAACGCAGGGGATCGAAATGTCAAGGGGAGGGTGGAGATAGGCGTAGGGTGGAGATAGATAAGGGTGGAGACATATTCATCCCAGCAATACTAACAACGCCAGCGATTATATGAATCTTCCCTTGGGGGCTGTTTTTTAAAATGTATTAATTATGGGATTGATGGTTTTGCTCCTCGTCTCGGCGCTTTCATGCAGTTTGTGCTGATACATATCAACTTCCGCTTTTTTAAAAATCTCTTGTATGTTTTCCTCAGCCATTTCTTTTGTTTGACAACCAAAGGCGATGGATACGTCGATGGTGCCCACTCTTTCTTTGGAAGCGAGTCCCTTTATTCGCCTTATGAATTGTTCTGCTTCAGAATAATCCGTTCGGGGCAGAATAATTATAAATTCATCCCCTCCAAGTCTGGCAATAATGTCATCAGCCCGAGAGGCTGATCGAATCATGTCTGCTGCTTTCCTGATAAGTTGATCACCCGTAGCATGACCAAGTGAATCATTGACCAATTTTAATCCGTTGATATCACCCAGTACAAGGCTCATCGGCAGATTTCTTTTTGAATCAAGCCTCTTCAGCTCTTCTTCATAAAATCTTCGATTATAAAGGCCTGTAAGATAGTCGTGATAACTAAGATAAAGGATCTCGTCCTGCTTTTGTTTTTTCTCGGAAAAATCTCTAAATATCAATACCACTCCCGTAATTTCGCCATTTTCATTTAAAATCGGGGCGGCACTATCTTCGATGGGCCGCTGAACACCATCTTTTGAAATCAATATAGTATGGTTTGCGAGTTCAAGGATTTTTCCGCTTTCAAGTACATTTTTAACGATATTATTGCTTCTTTCTTTTGTGAACTCGTTAACAATATAAAATACTTCTTCAATTGCTTTCCCGCTTGCTTCTTCTTGCGTCCATCCCGTTAAGCACTGAGCAATTCTATTCATAAACACAATATTTCCCATGTTATCCGTTGAAATGACGCCGTCTCCGATAGACTCCAGGGTTGTTTTAATGAGATTCTTCTCATTAAAAAGCGCTGTTTCCAACCGCTTACGGTCCGTGATGTCAGTGCTGCTGCCACGGTACCCTCTCAAGATTCCGTCGTCCTTCAATATAGGAATACCATTGGAGGAGAGCCACACGATATGTCCGTCTTTTGCTTGTGCTTTGTATTCTAAGTTCTGAAATGGATCCCTTCGTTTTAAAACATTGAGCGCGCCTTGTTGGAGCTTCTCGCGTTCTTTTTCGGGATTCAGGTCGTAGAAGTGTTTCTTGCCAATCAGTTCGTCCAGATGATAGCCTAAAATAACTTCACACACATGGTCGGCATAGATGTAGAGACCCTGTTCATCTACTTCCCAGGTAAATATTCGACTCAGCTCACTCATCTGGCGGTATCGTTCTTCACTCTCCTTTAAAGAATCCTCTGCCTTTTTATGTTCAGTGGTATCAATGAGGAGATAATTCGTAAATCTTTTTTTGATGTCAAAATCATTTTTCTTCACCTCTAACCATAGATCCTTATGATTGATGGTAAAAAGAATGGGTTTTCTGTCTACTTCAGCAGCATCCAGGCTCTTTATGATGTCTTTCATGCTTTTCTTCGACGCACTGATAAAAGCGTTTGCTTCTACATTTGAACAAATGACTTCACCCCTGTTATTAACTAGAAATGCCGATTCGCCAATATCAAGAAATGTATTCTTCCATCTATTGACTGACAGTTCAAACATATCATTCATAATTTCATTAATAATAAATAAGATACATATTATCATTATCGTTGCTGGCGCAAGGTCAATTCTATTATCAAAGCCCAAGATAGTAACATATATGGTAATCCACGGGAATTGAAATGCAATAAGCAAAAACCGATAACTTTCTTTCTGCTTCCGTATCTTGGTCTTATTGTAGGCTTTTAACAGTATGATACATGAAAATATCAAAATTGCAGCATAGTAGGCTACAAAGATAAAGAAAACAGGTCCTTTTTCGCTTCCCACCAAGTCAAAGCCTTCAACGACTTGTATATAAGTGTTCACATAAAACAAATGGTGAAAGGGGTTAGTAATATAGATGAGCCATAGTATTGTTGAAATTGAGAACAGAATGATAATAGCTTTTTTTGACACTTTCATTTTTGTCAATTCAATAATAAATAGAACTACTAAGGTTGGCCAAAAGGATGCGCCTAAGGACTCAATATTACGAAAAAGCAGCAGCGTATCAATCGAAAAACTATTCAGTTCGAAAAAATATCCTAAGGAATAAATTCCAGACGCAAACATAAGAAAAGAAAAATAGTTTGCCTTATTTTCTGTCTTAAGCTTGAATAATTTAATTCCAACGATAAAATAGACAGCAGATATTACCGGAATAATGTACACTATTAAATTTATTAAAATAGTTAGACTATTCACAATAATTCCTCGTGCAACAAAATGAAATGTTACCTGTTTGATATTTAGTACATCGTTAAGTTATAAATTGCTGGTTAAGATTCTTAAGTTTTATGCGGTCATCTGATGTCCTGAACTGCCAGTCTATGCTTGGGTATGTGACAAATTTCTAATCTTCCGGTTAGACTGCAGGCAATTATTGATGGGTTCTTCGTGTTTTTCCTGCACCACAAATTATATCATTAATAGCCCCCAAACGTAAACGCACGAGCAGCACAGGTGAGGGAGGAGAAGAATTTCTGTTGAACTTGCCTTCCGCAGGGCTTTAGCCCGAGGACGTGGGAGAGAAACAGATATTTTTCTCCCTGGGTTTGGTACCCTGCGGGTGCAAGGAAATATTTGTCTCAAAGCGAATCGGTTATATTATCCGCCGTATATCATTCCGCCAAATAACAGATTTTGCTCGATTCCGTTGATTATAACGGGATAATTTTCATCTGTTAATTCAAATCGGCCTTCGCGGCCATCCGCCAAAGTTACATACAGGTATTGGGTAGAGTCCTCACTTGTAAGCTTCTCCGGAAACACCGCTATACCAACAGGAAGCGTTTCTTTCACAAATCCCGAACTGTCGATCATATCAATATCAATTTCTGCAATTGTGAATATCGTAACCACGCTATAAGGCGATTTGTTATAAATTTTTGTATTGGAATAATTTGTAAATGTAAAATCGTCAGCCAAATCAACAGTCTGATCTAAGGACCATTGATTACCTAAAACTTCTGTATATGGATGCGCATATAGCCGGCCATCGTCATAACGGAAGGTTGGCACCTCGATATTTTTGTAATCAATGATCGTGTCCGGATTATAGGTGAATGCAAAGGTTGAATAATCTGACGAGCAGAGGTCGTATGAGAGCAGCATACCATACTCACCCTTACTGTTCTGGCAAAGAAGAATTGTTGAATCCAGATAGAAATATACTTCCTGGTCTGCTTCCTCGATTCGCACTTTATTGGTCAAATACGTGACATTACCTGTTTTTCCGTCAGTATATGTAAGTGTACTGTTTTTTTGAAGAAATTCATCTTCAGTGCCATCCTGGTTCCAGTCAACTTTAATAATATAGTTCGTGTAATGTGAGAATCTGTCTGCCTGTTTCCAGGGCGTTACAACAAATTCATCACCTTCAACGTACTCGGCATCGGGATTTTCAACACAGCCGCCAAATAAATCCAGAATTGCTTTGCCCTCAAATACAATGTCTCCGCTCGCGTCTTTTTGGGCTGCGATATGCACCTGTGAGCCCGTAATTGTGTAAAAATTCATTTCTTCTGAAAAAGAAAACTCGTAATATTCCGGTGATATATTTGCAGGAATAAGTACGGTTCCGATCGGAAGAATTATTTGTGTATCCGCACCTTCATTCGGTACTGTATTTGTAATATCTTCATCAACTATGGCTGCCTTGATATCACTTTTCAGGTAAAGCGTAGTGTACCATTGCGCAAATTCCAGTGGATCAAGCACAGCAACAGGTTCATTTGCAGCTGTCGTTTCTTTTTCCCCAGATGTTTCTTCAAGGGCCGACGGCGCTGATGAGGATAAAGCTGCCTCAGTGGCTATAATGATTGAATTCGTCTGATCAGCAGCATTGTTGTTGCTTTCCCCACATGCTGATGAAATAAGTAAAACCGTAATGGATACCAGAATACAAAGCATTCTCTTTATCATTTGAATCTCTCCTTTACTATTCTGCTTAATTGATATTCATATGTAAAACCTATTTCATCGGCTTTGATTCAGTGGGCTTGGCTGCAATAACAGCCGCCAGGAAAACAACCGCAAAGGCAATGCCAAATTCAGCGCTGTTAAAAAGTACAGTTACTAAATATGTGGCAAGCGACCCGATAATCAGAATCGCAGCACCCATTCCAATATCCATATCAGGGTTCTCCTTTCAGTTATCATAAATATGTAATAAACTTCACATTTAAGTCTATAATATATATACGAATAATAACACAATTTTATTACAAGTTTTTAAATATATTTGATATAAAAGCGTGCCAGTCAGCGGCGCGAAGCGCCTTCCCCAAGCAGGAACATATCTCTTCGAACGTATTTCGCAG
>DIEQ01000032.1 GCA_002418705.1 Mageeibacillus sp. UBA5770
TCATGACTTCATCAAGCTCAAGGGATACAAGCAGGACAGCCTTCCCCGAATCACGCTGGGCGATAAGCTGCGAGTGAATATACTCGATAGCGCCTACATCAAGGCCGCGTGTCGGCTGGATTGCTATAAGAAGATCGGGATTCTTGTCAATCTCGCGGGCAATAATGGCCTTCTGCTGATTCCCTCCGGACATGCTCCGGACGATCGTTTCGGCTCCCTGCCCGCTTCTGACGTCATATTGTTTGATGAGCGTATTGGCATATTCCAATACTTTATCGGTTCTAATAAATCCGGCCTTTTGAAAGCCAGGTTCCCAATAGCGCTGTAGGACAAGGTTATTGGCCAGCGAATACTCAAGAATGAGGCCGTATTTATGTCTGTCCTCGGGAATGTGGCTGATACCAAGCCTGGAACGTCCGCGAATAGTGGTTTTGGAGATATCTGTTCCGTTTAAGATCAATTTGCCGCTGCTCATTTTTTCGATTCCGGTCAGTGCATAGACAAGCTCACTTTGCCCGTTACCCTCAATACCGGCCAGGCAGACGATCTCGCCTGCACGTACCTCAAAGGAAATGTTCTTAACGGCGTTATTCTTGTGGTGTTTGGACGGAACCGTAACATTCTCTGCCTTCAAAACAACTTTGCCCGGTTCCACATCCTTTTTGTCAATTTTAAAATGCACATCGCGGCCAACCATCATCCGGGAAAGCTCTTCTTTGGTCGTCTTGTCGACATCCACAGTACCGATATACCGCCCTTTGCGAAGAACTGTACAGCGGTCGGCAACTTCAATAATTTCATTAAGCTTGTGAGTAATGAAAAGAATTGATTTCCCTTCTTTGGTCAGACCTCTCATGATCTGTATTAGTTCCTTGATTTCCTGCGGTGTAAGAACAGCCGTAGGCTCGTCAAAAATCAGAATTTCGTTATCACGGTACAGCATCTTCAAAATCTCAACACGCTGCTGCATACCGACGGAGATATCCTCAACCAGGGCATCGGGATCTACACTCAGGCCATATCGCCCGCTGAGCGCGACGATCTTCTCCCTCGCCTCTTTTCTTTTAAGGACGCCTGCGGAATTCGGTTCGACACCCAGAATAATGTTATCAAGAACCGAGAACACTTCTACCAGCTTGAAATGCTGGTGGACCATTCCTATATTCAGTGCATTCGCATCATTGGGGTTGTTGATATGAACCGTCTCGCCTTTGATCTTAATTGTGCCCCTCTCAGGCTGATAAAGACCGAAAAGTACACTCATCAGAGTACTTTTACCGGCTCCGTTTTCGCCAAGCAATGCATGGACTTCACCCTTTTTCAGCTGGAGTGTGATGTCATCATTTGCTTTGATACCGGGAAATAATTTGGTGATATTCAGCATTTCAACTACATAATCACTCATTGTTCACTCTCCGCTTTGAGAAAAGGGCTAGACAGTTATGTCTAGCCCTTTTCGTCAATTCCTGCATAATCAGATTCTATCAGCTCTGATAATCAACCGTAACAAGCTCAACAGCAGGTGTGACTGCCGGATCGAAAGTGCTGTCAACAACGACACTTCCGTCAACAAACTTTGCAAAGAGAGCTTCGTACTGCTCAACTGTGAACTTGGAAAATCTCCATGATCCTTCAACTGTAGGAAGGCCTACGCACTTCTCAGCAGCGCCGAGAACAGCTGTCTTGCCTGAGTAATCAGCATCCCATTTGCCACCGTTAGCGTAGATGGATGTTAGGGCAAGTTCAATGGAAGGAGTCAGCTCTTTCAAAGCAGATGTGATGATCGTAGGTGATTCAGCAGACTGATCTTTGTCAACGCCGATAACTTTAGCTCCGGCTGCTTCTGCAGCTGCCGTTGCACTTAAGTAGATACCTCCGCCGCAGGCAAAGACAACTTCTGTACCTTCTGTATACCAGCCGGACATTTTGGTCTTAATATCGTCGGTAGGTCCGAATCCACCGCAATACCAGTACTTAATCTCAACAGTACCGGCAGCAAGCTTAAGCTCAGCCGCTGCAGCGTCAGCACCCTGTACATAGCCGTATCCATAACGGACAACAGCCGGAACAGCCATGCCGCCGAGGAATCCAAGCTTGGTGTAGCCATCCATTACGGCAGCATATCCGGCGAGAAATCCGGCCTGCTCTTCCTGATAAAGGATGCAGTGTACGTTGGAAGATGTCTTGTAGGTAGCATAATCAGCTGTGTGGGGCTCGCCGTCAAGAATAAGAAACTGTACATCCGGGTACTTGTCCTGGACATTGTAGATCGCTTCTTCGAACAGGTAACCGGGGCAGACAACAATCTTCGCACCCTTATCGATAGCAGTTCCGATCGTTTCTTCACGGGCTGCTGTTGAATCCTCACTCGGACGATAATAAGCATACGAAATGCTGTTCGCCTCAGCATAATTTTTAACACCGTTCCATGCACTCTCATTGAAAGATTTGTCATCAATATTGCCGACATCCGTGACAAGGGCTAACTCGTATGTCCCCGCGGCAGCTTCTGTTGTCGTCTCAGCCGGAGCTGTTGTCTCAACCGGAGCTGCTGTGGTCTCCTCTGCTGTTGTGGCAGCTGTAGTTGTTTCTGTGGTTTTCGCAGTGCCGCATGCTGCCAGGGACAATGACATGACCATAACCAGGGCAAGTGCTAAAAGTCTCTTCATCCTAATGTGCCTCCTAAATTTTAAATTATTCCGTCTAAAAGGATTATTTATGACTGCGTTCATTATAACACGAAATATCAAAGGCCTCTACAGCGAGAAATTATTTCAGTAAATTTTCGACATTATTTCGATAATCAAAGCATTCCCTATTCGAACACGCGCGTAATATCTTTTGACAAAATTCGCGCTGCGCATTAATGTCATATTATAGGATGCAGCCGATTTTCAGGCTGCATAAAAAAGGAGATTTACATATGCTGAAAATAGGCTGTCATCTTTCATCCTCCAAGGGTTATCTTGCCATGGGTAAAGAAGCGGTGCGGATCGGAGCCAACACGTTTCAGTTTTTTTCCCGCAACCCGCGCGGAGGAACGGCCAAGGCATTCGACGCCCCAGATATGGAAGCCTACTCGGCCTTTGCTGCGGCAAACGGACTTTTTCCGATTCTCGCACATGCGCCGTACACGATGAATGCCTGTGCTGCCGACGAATCGCTGCGTCGTTTTGTATTCGAGACGATGAAGGATGACTTCGTGCGCCTTGAGCACATCCCGGGATGCATGTACAATTTCCATCCGGGCAGCCACGTCAGCCAGGGTACGGACATCGGCGTCAGATACATTTCAGAGATGCTGAACGCACTTCATCCTGAAACGCTCTCAACTATCATTTTATTAGAGACTATGGCCGGCAAAGGCAGCGAAGTCGGCAGAACATTTGAGGAACTCCGGCAGATTATTGACCGGACGGAGGCCGGAAGCCTTCTTGGAGTCTGCCTTGATACCTGCCATATTTATGACGCAGGCTATGATATCATCAATAATCTGGACCAGGTACTCGAGGAGTTTGACAGAGTCATCGGACTCGGCCGCCTTAAGGCCATCCACCTGAACGACAGCAAAAATCCCATGGGCAGTCATAAGGACCGCCACGAAAAAATCGGTCAGGGCAGCCTCGGGCTGCCGGCAATCGAAAGAATCATCAACCATCCGCTTCTCCGCGACCTTCCCTTTTATCTCGAGACACCCAACGAAGTGGAGGGCTATGCGGAAGAAATCGCACTTTTGAAAACATTGTATCGGTAACCATAAAGGATGTGAGTCAGCATGGATTACGCGAAGCTGCATGATTTTACGGAAAGTCTTGACCGGTCACTTTTTATCGATAACGAAAACAAGTATTTTGCCTCCCTCGACCAGCCCCTTCCCATCGGCTATGGACAGACTATTTCCCAGCCGAGCCTGGTTCTGGAAATGACATACCTGCTGTCACCGGACAGCAGCTCGAGTGTGCTCGAGATCGGAACCGGATCCGGTTACCAGACAGCAATTCTCGCTCAGTTTTCGAAACATATCTACACAATGGAGCGGATCCCGGAATTGGCGCAAAGTGCCAGGAAGCGTCTTGAAGCTTTAGGCTATAATAATATTACCTATTATACGGGCGACGGCAGTGAAGGCTGGCCTGAACACGCTCCGTTTGACAGGATTATTGTCACGGCGGCGGCCGGGAGAACACCGGCGGAACTTCTTGACCAGCTCAGCCCGGGCGGCATTATGATTATACCGGTCGGCCCTCCCGGCATGCAGGAATTGATCCAATATTCAAAAAACACCAAATCCGTTATCACGTCCGAAAGGATCGAATATGTAAGGTTTGTTGAACTGATCGGCAAGTACGGCTGGTAGACCGGGGAGGCTAAAAAGTGAAAAATACAGCATTTTTCCAAGGCCGCAGCCGCAAAAAACGGTACTTTGAAGGCTGGTATTTCAAATGCATAAGTGCCGACAGGAAGCATGCTGTCGCAGTCATTCCGGGCATGGCCATTGATCCGCAGGGCAAGCGCCATTCCTTTGTCCAGGTAATCAATGCCGTCTCCGGCAAGACCTGGTACTATCATTTCCCTTATTCAGATTTCCGGTCGCCTTCCGATCATTTTGAAGTGAACGTCGGAATAAACACATTCGGGCCGGATGGATTGTCTCTCGACATCCATACCGATGAAGGCCGCATCAAAGGCGAATTAACCTTTACCGACATTCATCGCTTCCCGACCAGCAGGTTCAGTCCCGGGATCATGGGACCCTTCACGTTTATCCCTTTCATGGAATGCTATCACGGCATTATTCATCTATACCACCGGCTGCAGGGCACACTTGAACTCGACGGCGAGCTGATGGACTTCACCGACGGCGTCGGCTACATCGAAAAAGACTATGGACGCTCTTTTCCCCGTACATACCTGTGGCTCCAGGCCAGCCACTTCAAGCCTCAGGGTGCATCCTTTGTGTTTTCGCAGGCACGAATCCCGTTTCTCGGCAGCGAGTTCCCGGGATTTTTCGCATATTTTACGAATTTCAGCGACATAAATGTCCGGTTCGCAACCTATAACCGGTCCCATCTCACCAACTGGCGTGCGGATCCGGCGGCGGGCACTTGTGCCGGCGAACTGACGGGTCCCGCCGGCACACTGGTCTTTGAAGCAAGAATGTCCGGCGGCGGCAGGCTTCGGGCCCCGGTCGACGGCTTAATGGACAGGGAAATCA
>DIEQ01000013.1:0-2246 GCA_002418705.1 Mageeibacillus sp. UBA5770
ACTTCAAAGGTTGTTCTTCAGGCGTTTTCATTGGCAAAGGAAAAGGGACTTAAAACAATCGCCATTTGTACTTCGGCAAACTCACCTCTTTCAAAGGTCGCAGATCTGACTCTGCTTTCGCCTGGTAACGACAGAATTTTCGCGGAATGCGGCATCACATCACATATTTTTGAATTTGCTATCATGGATCTCCTTTTATACTTTATAGCAAATCATGATTGCCTTTATGAAAATATCGATCAGGTCGAGATGATGCTATCTGAATATAAATTATAGATTCTGATCAAACCGTACAGAAAACAAAAATTGATTAATGCGACCCAAAATAAACGCAGCGAGGTAAAAATGGGATACGAAGACAAGTATGATGCTTATCTGAAAGAAGTGCCGACCGATATCATTCGCTGCAACAATCAAAACAAATACCCGGTTTTCGGGTATACAAGTAATTTGGATGTATTGCTCAAGTGGGATGTCCATGCGTTCAACCGACTTCTGGAAGAATTTCCTGCCGCTGATTTAATGGTTGATGTGGGGGACAGGATTGCCAGTATGTTCGATTTCGTTCGCGTTTTTGGGCATTGCGCAGTCACCGGACAGGGCGGTGGCGGATATATTCTCGATGGCTCGGTCTGCGCAAGGCTTGAAGAGATATTCGTGTCGGAATATGGGCTTGGAGGGACTTGTGCACAGGGAACGATGGCAATGGCTGCTATGAATATTCCCCTTGTAGTTCATATAACAGACAGAAGTAAAGAAGTATGCACCTATATGGAAGATGAACACATCAAGTTTGTCAGCGAACGAGGCCTTGTATCTGCCATGCAAGCTGCTTCTGACGAACCGCCTTTACGTCATATGATTCTGCAATTCAACAAGGGGGATATTATTCGATCGGGAGATCATGAATATCGGATTCCTGCTTCTAACAGACTGATTCTTGACTTCGACGAGGTGCATAAAATAGTTCCGATTGATGAAATCTTCTTGGCTTACTGTGAAGGGAATGCTAAAAACATGACTTCTTATAATGTATCGGGATTCAACGCAATAGTTGATCCCGATATAGCACGGGAAAGACTTTCGAGGCTATGCAAACATTTCAAAAAAGTGAAGGACATGAATCCGGAGTGCATAATCTATCTTGAAGGCGCGCATTATTTCAATCCTGAGGTCAAAAAGTATGTCATTAAGGAAAGTGCTTCATGTGTGGATCTGCTGGGCATGAATGAAGAGGAGCTTGTAGACGTCACGATAAGACTCGGACATAAAGCTGATATCTCGATCTTGGAGTCTATTATTAGCTCGCTGGACCTGTTAATTGAGACGTATGGAATGCACGGAATCGTTATGCATACAAAAGACTATTCTCTGTATTATGGAGATGATCTTGGGAAAGTTGACATAGAAAAGGGACTGACCCTGGGAAACCTTCTATCAGGAACCCGGGCGAGAACAGGTCGTTATGGATCATTTGAGGATTGTCGGGAAACGCTAAAACTGGAAATGAGTTCTGTCGGCTTACATTTTGCTGAGCAGTTCTCGAACATGCAGCTTAGGCATTGCGGCTGTCTTGTTCCGTCCCGTTATATGGAGAGTCCGGTATGTACAGTCGGGTTGGGAGATACTTTTGTTGCCGGTGTACAGATATGCTTCATGTGAACATGAGAAATACTCATTTTCGATTACGGGCAGGAGGCGCAATATGGCGTATCTGATGGGGATAGACCTTGGAACGTCGAGCCTGAAAGTTCTTATCATGAATGAGACCGGTGATGTCAAAGCTATAAGCGCAAGGGAATATCAATTTGATACTCCACAACCGGGATTTGCAGAACAGGATACTGATGTCTGGTGGGAAGCCTGCTGCGTGTGCATTAAAAGTGCGCTTCTGCAGCTTGGTGCAAATCCCTCGGAAATTAATGGTATCAGCTTTTCGGGACAAATGCATGGTTTGGTTATGCTTGACCGAGACCAACGCGTTATACGTCCTTCCATACTTCATTGCGACGGGCGTTCATCCAAACAGATTAATGAAATTAATGAGATTTTTGGCAGTTGTTATATTCAGGAAAACGTTTTGAATCCAATATATACTGGATTTTTGCTCCCATCCTTGATGTGGGTCCGGGAAAACGAACCGGAAAATTTTGCAAAAGTCCGCCATGTTCTCCTTCCGAAGGACTATATCCGACTTATGCTTTCGGGTGAAGTTGGGTCGGACTATTCTGATGCATCGGCAACCT
>DIEQ01000013.1:2265-8632 GCA_002418705.1 Mageeibacillus sp. UBA5770
TGAATCTTGATATGTCTATATTCCCGCCCTGTCATAATACGGATGATATTGTTGGCTTCGTAACGTCGTCGGCTTCTAAAGCAACTGGACTAGCTGTTAAAACACCGATCATCGCAGGCGGCGGTGATCAGGTGATGCAATGCATTGGGAACGGAGCTTCCGAGATCGGTATGGCTACGGTGAATATAGGCACCAGCGGGCAGGTCTGTTTCCAAAGTGACCGGGTGATCAAGAATCCGCGTCTTAGTACAAATACCTTCTGCGGTTATAAGGTGGGAAGGTGGATAACAATGGGCGCAACGATGAGCGCCGGGCTTTCGCTCAAGTGGTTCAATAATCTCTTTGAGAATGTCGATTATCAAGAGTCGGACAGAGAAATTAAAAAAATTGCACCCGGCAGTGGAGGTCTTGTTTTTTTGCCATATCTAAACGGAGAACGTACACCCCATATTAATCCGAACCTGAGTGCTTCGTTTATGGGGTTGAATCTTCGTACGGGCAAATACCATATGACGAGGGCTGTTATGGAAGGTGTTGCATATTCTCTTAAGCAGTGTATGGAAGAGTGCAGCAATTTAGGTCTTGAAGTGGATTCCTTGGTTGCATCAGGTGGTGGAGCCAGAAGTGAAGCATGGCTGCAGATTCAGGCTGATATCTATAATAAGCCGCTTAAGATTGCTACGGTGGAAGAACAGGCAAGCATTGGTGCTGCAATTGCAGCTGGGGTCGGATCCGGTATATATAAAAATATCGATCAGGCTTGCAAACAGGTAGTTAAGTACAAAGACAAAGAATATTTTCCTGATCAAGAAAAGCATATGATATACAACCAATATTATGAGCTATTCAAGGAGACATATCAATCAAGTCATGTTATTTTGGAAAAAATTACTCAAATTGGACGCAACTATTCCGGATCCGCTTAATCATTGTGACATGACTTGATTACGTTCACGGAGGGGAGACGGGTACAAAAGCAACACATAACAAAGAAGTATGAATTCAGGAAGCCGAAATACGCCAAAAGAAAAAGATTTAGAATACATGTGAGGTGAGAATATGGGAGACAATAATAAGTCAGAAAACGAATATATCCTTGAATGTGAGGGTATCTCAAAATTATTCGGTGGAACCAGGGCTCTGGCAGGTGTTCAGCTACGGGTGCGCAAGGGTGAGGTTCATGCGCTGCTCGGTGAAAATGGGGCGGGAAAATCAACACTTATGAAGATTGTTATCGGTCTTTATAAGGCGGACAGCGGATCAATGACGTTTGAGGGGAAACCATATTCTGTGCGGGGGCCGTCTGAAGCCATTGCAGCAGGTGTATCGATGATTCATCAGGAGTTGAATCCGGAGCCGCATCTGTCAATTGCCGAAAATATTTTCCTAAAGCGGGAAGATACATTCGGCAAGCTTCCCTTTCTGAACAAGAAAGAAACAAACAGAAAAGCAGCGGATATTCTTGCAAGATTTGATTTCAAGATGGACCCTAAGATTCTTATGGAAGACCTGACATTAGCACAAGTTCAGATGATTGAAATCATCAAGGCTGTTTCTTGCGATGCTAGGCTGATCATTATGGATGAGCCCACTTCTTCGCTCGATAGCGAAGAAACGCAGCATTTGTTCAGAACGATTCGTGATCTGAAGAACAAAGGTGTCTCAATAATATATATATCTCATCGAATGGAAGAAATTTTTGATATATGTGATTCCGTTTCTGTTTTTCGTGACGGCAAGTACATTACCACACGCCCGATGGAAGACGTTACAAAAAGCGAGCTGATTTCAATCATGGTCGGGCGTGAAGTTGAACAGGTGTTCCCCAAGACTGATTGTGATATCGGGGAATCGGTATTTGGTGTGAGAAATCTTTGTGGAAAGGGCTTTAAAGATATTAGCTTTGATGTTCATTCAGGAGAAATCCTCGGTATATCAGGTTTGGTCGGATCCGGCAGGAGCGAAACAGTTAGGGCGATTTTCGGTCTGGATCCTCTTGCGAGTGGGCAGCTATATCTTAATGGTAAAGAAATTAAAATTAAAAATCCGCAGAGCGCTATAAAGCAAGGAATCTGCATGGTCAACGAGGATCGAAAATCATATGGCTTATGCCTATTCAGATCGATCAGGGAAAACATTTCCCTGCCGACTCTTCCTACAAGACATAAATCAGTAATTATCAATCAAAAAAAAGAAAAAATCGAAACAAGCGAGATGGCTAAAATGCTTACCGTAAAGGCGGCGAGTATTGAGTCGGATGCGTATTCGATGAGTGGTGGTAATCAGCAAAAAGTTGTCCTTGCCAAGTGGATTATGGCCAACCCAAAAGTTCTGATTCTCGACGAGCCAACCCGCGGTGTTGATGTTGGCGCGAAATCGGAAATTCATGCACTCATGTGTCAGTTTGCGGCAAAAGGAATGGCGGTAATCATGATTTCATCAGAATTGCCTGAGATTATGGGGATGAGTGACAGGATTTTGATCTATCATGAAGGAAAACTAAATGGTGAAGTTCTTCGAGAAGACATTCTCTCTGGCAATATTGACCAGAAGGAAATTCTTGCAAAGGAATTCGGACAATAATTCCGCAGAACATGTTGAGGTATTCGAATCGATCTGGATAAAGCTGAGGCAAATTGTGACTGGTAATGGGATTGATGATAGATAACTGTATCATTTCATTCGGGGCCCGGAAAATATTTGCGATTTGATTCGATCCGAATTCTAGATGATGAGATTTGAGAAAAATCGTTTTTCGGGACGGCGTGCATTATTCTTTGGTGACTGCACACATCTACCGAGAAATTAATTTTTCCGGATACTTGGCTTCCGTACTCTAAAAAATTTAATTTTATGAATAGTTGCACAAATATAACAATTTTTGCGAAAATCAATTGACAGAATATGTGCAAACGGCGTATAATCCAATAAAAAACAAGAAACGTGAAATTAAATTTTATGCCGCGAGCATAAATAACTGAAGAACAAATGCCAAATCTGTGAAGCTGATTCGTATATTAGTACAAAATATTTTGATCTGGCATGTGTATAACTAAAGAATTAAATGAAAAGACAGTAATTTCTCTGCTTCTGCCTGATGACGAATGAGACCTGCAACTATATCAATTAGATCCTTTCGTATAAATGATTAAATAAGATATTTTCAAAGATTGGATAATATGAAGGAGGAAATAGAGAATGTTTGCTTGGGGGAATAAGAAAATACTTGGGATGGACCAAAATGATTTTGCGATTTTTTCAAGAAGATATGGAATTGGCGCGGTTATGATTTTTATGATTTTTCTGCTGGCGGTTGCCTCTCCAACTTTTCGTACCAGCGGTAATGTAATCAGTATCATGCTTCAGGTTTCGATGAATGGCATTCTAGCTCTTGGTATGGTCTTTGTTATAACAGGAGGAGGAATTGATCTTTCGATTGGATCGCAGCTTGCGTTGACAAGTGTAATTGTTGGTACCGTGTTGAATAGTTCCGGAAATATTCCTCTTGCCTGCGTGCTTGCGGTCGTATCTACTTCGGTATTTGGTCTTCTCAATGGCATTCTTGTAGCCAAATTCAACATGTTTCCCTTTGTTGTCACACTTGCAACTCAGCTTGTTATTCGAGGTGTGGCATATGTTATATCTGGAGGATATTCTTCATCACTTGCTAATAACGATTTTAAAATAATTGGCTCTGGAAAATTTTTCGGCATTATTCCTTATCCAGTGGTAGTTCTTATAATTGTCGCATCATTTGCCTATATCATTATGCATCATACAAAATATGGTCGATACATATTTGCAGTAGGCGGAAATATGAATGCTGCAATTGCTTCCGGTGTAAATGTTTTCTGGACAAGAGCCGGCTCTTACGTAATTTCGGGTATCTGCTGTGGAATTGCGGGAATTATCATGTTAAGCCGTATAAGCGCTGCCCAACCCAATATCGGAGTCGGGTATGAGACAGATGCAATTGCTGCTTGTGTCATCGGCGGAACATCTTTTGCAGGCGGTGTTGCAACAATCCCGGGAACATTCATGGGTATCATCATTATTGGGTTGATATATAACGGGATGAATTTGGTGGGTATCAGCTCGTATTGGCAGACGATTACTAAAGGTCTTCTAATTATCGGAGCCGTTATGCTTGATATGTTCATGAATAAGAAAAAGTAAACAAGGCAATTTGTATTTATAGAATATAAGTCAGCTTGGAGACAGGTTTTGTTAACTTGACTTTTTCTGCTAGAAAGCAGATTAAGATAATAAACGAGGAGGAAAAAAAAATGAAAAAAGCACTTGCACTTTTACTCCTGGCCAGCATGACCATAGGGATGGTAGCATGCTCTTCCGGAGCAACAACGACAACGGCAACAACAGCAGTTGCGGCGACGACAGCCGCGGCAGCAGACACTACTGCTGCTGCGGAGACTTCTGCAGTCAAGACAGAAATCGTCGTAGGCTACATTGCTAAGAACACAGTTGATGCATTCCACGCAACAGTGAACAAGGCAGCAACAGAGAAGCTGGATGGACTCAAAGCAGACGGAACAATCAAAGATTGGCATCTTTTGGATGGTCTTACTGATCCGGTAACTCAGGTTAACCTTCTTCAGGATGCTATCAATCTTGGCTGCAATGCGATCATTGTGCTTCCTGCTGAGTCGGCTGGTAGCGCACCAATCCTTGAGCAGTGCAAAGAAGCAAATATCCCCTGCTTCGTAGTTAACTCCAAGACAGATAACACTGACGATCTTGCAACGGCATATGTTGGTTCTGACGATGTTCAGGCTGGCGAAATGATGGCTGAGTTCGTTCAGGCAAATGTTCCTGCAGGCGGTGGATATGGACACCTTCAGGGTATCATCGGTAACTCTGCTCAGATTCAACGCGGTGAAGGACTCCATAACATTCTTGATACGGATTCTAAGTGGGCTCTCCTTGATGGCTGTGAGCAAACAGCTGAGTGGCAGGCAGAAAAAGCAGTTAAATTTGCAGAAGACTGGCTTACAAAATATGGTGATAAACTCAATGCGATTATTTGCGACAATGACGACATGTCCTCTGCAGTTCAGACAGCTATGAATGCTGCCGGTAGAAGCGATATCGTTTGTATCGGAGTTGATGGAAATGTGGGACCTCTGACTATGGTTAAAAATGGTGAGCTGCTTGCAACGATCTATCAGGACGGTGCATCTCAGGTCACGACGGCAATCGATCTTATGGTAGATTTCTTTGATGGCAAAGAAGTTGCTAAGTCTACGATGGTTGACTTCGTGCTTGTCAACAAAGAAAATGTTGATATGTATCTGAAATAATCAAATCTCCATTGGTGGATAATCCGGATTTCGCTTTCCCTTGTCTATGATATAGGGATTGGTATTCGTGAAAGATCCCCTTGCTGCTGGAATCTGCAGCGAGGGGATCTCTTTATTGGCGTTTTGCGAAATGAAAAGGAGAGCTTTTTGAGCTCTCCTCCTGAATTGTTGTTTTGTTATATTATGGAAACTGGTGTGGATTGCGGATGATCGATCAGATAGAGGTTGGGACGGCGGGGTTGTTATTTGCGAAGTTCTGTAGTACCACCAGGTTTTCGTACTTGCTGTTATTTGTGATTTGTACTCCTCTTTTGGCCGTAGAGTCCGCAACAAAAAACTCGTCTCCTGAATTCTGACCGAAACGGAGCATTCCGGGTGCTTCACAGGCAAATGATCCAAAAGATCCGTGTCCTTCAACTACAAGTGCACAATAACAGGCCAGATCGGTGAGCACTATTGTTGCGCCGGGTGCTACCGTTACTTCTTTTGCAGCAACCCATTCATTTGCGTATGCGATCCAATCCTCGTGCAGGCCTTCCTGTGGATTATTAATTGTCATGGGAGCGCGGAAGTAAGTGTCTTTATAGTCAGGACGGGTGCTTTCTTTCCAGTCAATTTGAGAAAATAGAGCATCGATGCTGCCTTTCTCTTCCTCCGGCTGGCAGCCGGTAAGGAGGTTGTTATTATTAACCTCGCCAGCAGTAACGTTTTCCATAATTGTATTAACATCGCTGTTCCATTGTGGTTCGTATGTTACCACGGAAGCTGGAGCGTGGATAACACCGGCCGGTGTGTACCAGCCTGTTCCGAGCTGGATCCGGTAGGCTCTTGAAAGCTCTGTGATTCGCGTATCCCTGGAATCATAATTCCTAAGGCAATTTTTTACTTCCTCCGGATCTGTTGAGGGATCGAATCCAAAATATGTCAGAGGGAATCGGCCAAGATAGCTATTATACTGTCTCGGAAAAAAGTAGGCTTCGGGTTTGCCGTGGCGGCCGATTTTGTTTGCTTTTTCTTCTGTAAGGTGCAAGTGATGGAATAAGGGTTTA
>DIEQ01000068.1 GCA_002418705.1 Mageeibacillus sp. UBA5770
TTCCTCCCTTTTCAATTCGAAATACCTTTACTAAACTATTTGAGGTTCATTTGGTAAATTATGAAAGGCCGTATTTCGGCTCTTTTGAAATAGTTTACAAATGTTCCTGGTGTTGTATCGTTTGTCTATATATTAGCGAGTTTTGTACGGCATGTCAAGTTTATTGTTACAGTTATTGGGGTGTGATTTCGACATGTTTAACAGTTCATGTCTATGGCCGAAGATAAAATGTCCGCTTAACACGATTGCTAAGCGGACATTTGAGTTCTTATACAAATTGATTTTATTTAGCTAGCCGATCCAGCAATTCATCTAAAGGAATGCCGTCTTCCGGGACAAATTGACGCCAGTAAACAGCGGTCTCCTTCAGCTTATCAATAATGTCATATGTATATTCGGTATTTGATCCGAAGATCTCAAAGTTCAGATAGAGATCATCCACTTTGGGCGGCATATCAGGCCCGATATTGTTTTCATAAGAAACCGCTATAGCCTTGAGCAATTCCGGTCCCATGATAATTCCTTTGCCGTTGGTGTCGGCAGTAAACGCCGAATGAGGAGCCGAAATGCCATCTGTCTGCTGCATATGAATGATAGGCGAGTAACACGCCAGCTTCTCAAGCCACGCATAGGGGTCCTGATCTTTGGGATCAATGGAGAACATATACGCGTATTTATCCATACTTTCACAGATAGCCTGAGCGGCTTCCCCGTGATTTTGCCCGGTTTTTACTGCATGGAACCAGATCGAGCGTGTCTCGTCCGCACCAAGCCACATGGACGGGCGTGCTGTCTCCCCGTCTGCTTTTTGCAGGCTGTCAACAATCTGTTCCTTTGACGGACGGACGAATTTCCTCTGGCCGACAATATGGCCGACATCAACCGTTGTATATACGGGTTTCTGATTCAGCTGATAACAGTCGCGCAGGAAATCGATGGTTCCCTGAATCGTCCACGGCGGCTGATGAGGAGCATACATCTGCTCGACGCAAAGATTCACACCTCCCAGTTCATCGGCATATGCCGTCAGCTCACACATCCGTTCAACAAGCTTGCGGTAGACAGTCTCGTAGAGAGCCGGGTCCTGAAGGACATTGTCCGGAAGGGCATGGAAATAGAAGCCCATTCCCGCATCAGCCTTCTTTAATCTCTTGATCATTGGCTTGAGCCAATTATCTATAAGGTGCCTGACCATGCGCTCATCAGGATGCGTGAGGCCGGCCGTACGGTACGTCTGATAACCCGTGAAAAAATTAGCGACTTTTACGCCATATTCCCTGCCAAGGGTATCAATGGAATCAAACCAGTCATCCATATAATCCTGAGGCGAAAAGAGTCCGTCAATCTCATTATCAAAACTTGCTTCACTATAATTGAACCCGATTTCCTTAGTCAGCTTCAGCCAGTGTTTGGGTTCCACCCAGCGCTTGATGGCAAAGCAGTTATCTAAAGCCAGATATATTCTCGGATATTTCATATTATCTCCTAACTGTATCAGACAATTTTAGCAATTGATTTGTAGTGCTCGTATGCAGTGTCCCACTCCGCCGAATTGGCCGGAGCATATTCGATTGTCTCGTAAGAATTTTTGCAGAGCTGACGGCCTTCTGATACGTTCGAAATCTTACCGTCGGCCATCAGCTGGAATATCAGGTTGCCGACAGAAGTTGTTTCAGTGGGTCCTGCAATAACCGGGATGCCTACAGCTTCTGCTGTCCAGCGGCACAGCAGTTTGTTCTTCGTACCGCCGCCGATCAGGTGGAGCAATTCGAACTCGCCTTCGGTAACCGTGCGCATATCGGAGAAACTGGACTTGAATTTGAGAACCAGGCTTTTCAGGATGCACCGCGCTGTTTCGCCGATGGTTGCCGGAACATCCTGCCCCGTCTGACGGCAGAACTCGGCAATCACGCCCGGCATATCTTCCTGGTATTCGCCAAATCGGGCATCATCAACATCAATAATAGAGTTCTGGAGTGCAGAGGCTTCCGCGAGTTCGTCGATATAATCCCAATCGATTTCTTCACCTTTTTCCTTATTCCACTTGTTTCTGCACTGCTGCAGAATCCACAGACCTGTTATATTGCGCAGAAGCATGTTCTTGCCGGAGACGCCGCCTTCATTCCCGCATTTGATATCAACAACACGCGGATCAAGGACAGGCTCGTCCGTCTCCAGACCGGCTATGCACCAGGTACCCAGACTGATGAATCCCCATTTGCGGGAATGGTCAGTCACAGGGATTCCTGCTACTGCAGACGCAGTGTCGTGTGTTGCCGGAACAATGACGGGTATCGATTCAACACCGAGCTCACGGCAGACTGCCGGACTCAGTTTGCCAAGCTTATATCCCGGTTCAACAAGTTTTGTCAGCATATCATTACGGAGACCTAATTTTTCAAAAATAGCCGGTTCCCACTGGCGGGTCTTTTGATTGGCTAAAAGCGTCATCGTAGCATTGGTAAATTCATTGGCAATCTCACCGGTCAGGAAATAATTGAAGAGATCGGGCATCATCAGTAATTTGTGAGCCTCTCTATATTCGACAGCCTGTTCTCTCATCAACGCATATAGCTGATAAATACCCATAATACGGGTACTCGGACCGCCCGAGAGCTGAAAAAGCTCAGGCTCAGGTAATGTTTCGTGCAGTTGGGAAGAATAATCGTAACGCTTGGCATCACGATACGTATTAGGGTTGCCGATTAGGCGTCCCTGCTTATCAAGCATGCCAAAATCGCAGCCCCAGGTATCAATGGCGAGGGATTTGCAGGGACCGTACTTCTTCTGGCTCAGCTGAATGCCGATCTTGATTTCAGATAAGAGTCTGAGCACATCCCAGAAATATTCTCCCTGATTCGCAAATACCGGCCGATTGTCAAAACGATGGATAATATCAAATTCAAATCGATCTCCATAATATTTGCCGACTACTGCCCGTCCATTGCTGGCGCCTAAATCAAATATTAAATAATTATCACTCATTCAGAGCATCCTCCTAATTGTAAGATAGATGAATTTTTCCGCGTCATTTAGGGAACCTTTGTAAATAAAGTATACATTTGTTCATATGCTTGTTAATTATGTTGCTTCAATTCTAGCATCGCATATTAGTACTGTCAACAGGCGAAAGGGTTCGTTTACTGCCTTTGTCTGTAAGCCCGGTCAAGAAAGATCCGGACAAATGATTTGCCCGGATCTTACTTTCTTCACAGCTATAATATGATGCCTGTTTAATCATGTTGTTGATTTGCTTTTTGCATTGGAGAATTTCTGCAGTAGGACAGCAGCCAGGATAATAATGCCCTTAATTACCTGCTGAGGATATGCGGGAACCTTCATCAGGTTCATGATATTGCTGATCAGGCCGAGTGTAAAAACACCGAAGATCGTTTTCACAACACTGCCGCGTCCGCCGTTAAGACTGGCACCGCCGATAACGGCAGCAGCAATGGCATCCATTTCTGTTCCGTCACCAACCAGCGGTGAACCAACACCGGTACGGCCGCTTACGATAATACCTGCGATCGTAGAAAAGACACCGCTGATGCAGTAGACAGACATTTTATATCTGTTGACCCGAACACCGGAAAGGCGGACGGCTTCTTCGTTGGATCCGATTGCCATGACGAGGCGGCCATAGGTTGTAAAACGAAGGACAAGGAACATGATGACAAAAATTGCCAGCATGACATAGAACTGACTCGGAAGACCGATGAAGTATGTACGGCTGAATTCAATAAACCCTTTATCTTTGATCTGGATAGAAGCTCCGTTACAGATAATATAGGAAGCACCTTTTGCAATGGATAAGACAGCCAAAGTTACGACGAACGGAGCAAGTTTCTGATAGGCTACCATGTATCCGGAAATAAGTCCGCATAAAAAACCGGCAAAAACCGCATATAGTAATGCCACAATAAACGGCTGTCCGGTCTTGAGTGTGTATGCAAAAATAATATTTCCCAGTGTTAGCCCTGCGCCGACCGACAGGTCAATACCGCCGGTCAGAATTACCATGAGCATACCAAAGCTGACAATACCCAGGCTTGCATTCTGACGAAGCAAATTGGTCAGGTTGCCCTCGGTAAAGAAATTATCGGTCATGATAGATGAAAAAATAACCAGCAGCAGAAATATATAGATTGTATTATTGCGGTTAATATTGGACAGAACTCTTTTAAACGTGATCCCTTCCCGCGGGAACTTTTCAGCCTTCATTGGAGTGTTTGCGCTTGACATCGATTGTTCCTCCTTAAGATATTAACAATATATACTGGATTAAGCCTTTTTTTATCTCTGGATCAGCGTGTTAACCGGCAATGCCTACTGAGAAATTAATAATTTTCTCCTGTGAAATTTCACCCCGTTTAAGCTCCGCCATGGGAATACCTTTGTTCAATACCAGAACCCTGTCACTTAGTCCAATAATCTCTTCAATTTCAGAAGAAATCAATACAATGGCCAGGCCGGAGTGTGTCAGTTCATTGATCAGATTATATATTTCAATTTTGGCACCAATGTCAACTCCACGCGTCGGTTCATCGAGCAGAATAACTTTATTGCCGGCGAACAGCCATTTACCTATGCTGATTTTTTGTTGATTTCCGCCGCTCAAGCTGCCGACTTCAATTTCGGTTCCGTCTGTTTTTACGCGTAAAACATCAATCAGCTTCTTTACTTCTTTCTTTTCCAGAGCACTTCGTACCACACCCATAGCCGTGGAAATTTTTCTTAAGTTTGCCATTGTCGTATTAATTCGAACAGAGGAAGATAATATGATTCCGTGTTCCTTACGGCTTTCAGGTAAATAACCTATGCCAGCCGATACAGCCTGCGACGGGGAAAACAGATTCAGCTTCTCTCCCATCAGCTCAACGATACCGCTATCCCGTTTGTCAGCCGCGAAAATAGCACGTGCCAGTTCGGTTTTACCGGCACCGACCAATCCGGAAATTCCGTATATCTCACCGGCATGGACTTCAAAGGAGACGTCCTGGACGCGTTGTCCGGAACAGATGTTACTTACTTTCAGTACCGTTTCACCCAGTACTGCATTGCGATCGGGGAACAATGACGAGTAACTTCGTCCGATCATCATTTGAACAATGCTGTCAATATTTGTCTCTTTGGTATTTACCGTATCTACAACTTTACCGTCCCGCATTACTGTAATCCGGTCAGACAATTCGAAAATTTCATCTAATCTATGTGATATGTAGATGATGCTTACTCCGTTTGCCTGCAGATTGCGAAGCAAATCAAAAAGTCTTTTCGTTTCATATGGAGATAATACAGCCGTTGGTTCGTCGAGTACAAGGACCTTGACGTCTTCGCTCATGGCTTTGGCGATTTCAACGATCTGCTGATACGCTACACTCAATTCTCCTAAAATCATTTTGGGATTAATATCAAATCCGATTTTTGTGATAATCTCGCCGGCGTCCCTGTACAATTTCGGCCAATTAATTAATCCCCTGTTGTTGCCGATATCCAGCCGGTTCATAAATATGTTTTCAGCTACAGTCAGGTCCGGAGCGAGGGCAAACTCCTGATAGATAATTCCCAAGCCTGCTTTATGTGTTTCAATGACACTGTTCACGGAGAAGTGCTTGCCATTGACATAGATTTCACCTTTATCTTTTTGATATGCACCGGACAGAATTTTCACCAAAGTTGACTTTCCGGCACCATTTTGACCAACCAGAGCATGAATTTCACCATATTTGACACGTAATGATACATTTTCCAAAGCGTTTACGCCGCCGAATGCTTTATAAATATTACGGAGTTCAATATTGTATTTTTCCTGGTCATTTTCATTTGTCGTGCTCTCGGAGCTTTTTTCTGCGGTTATCATGTTTCACCAGCTTCCTACTTCATTTGCAATGGGATTGTGCCGCCAGCTTTTGACGGCACAATCCCAAACTTGGAGGGGACTTAAGTAAGTTAATTAGAATGAAGAATTAGGATCGTAGTACTGATCAACGTTGTCGATCGTTACGCAGGCGGCTGTTGTATAAGTAAAGTTCGGGAATTCAGTTTCTCCTGCGAAATATCTGGCAGCAACGTCCATGGAGAGGTCACCGATCAGCTTAGGACTGTTCAAACCTGTTGCGCCATAGTTGCCGGCCTTGATCATTTCAAAAGCTTCCTTCTGTCCGTCAGCAGCTGAAGCAATGAGTTTTCCTTCAAGCATGCCCTTCTCATCAAGAACATTCATGGCAGCCATCGTCATAACGTCAGCTTCAGACATCAGAACATTGAATTCTTCGTTCAGTGAAATAATGTCTTCCATTACAGTAACTGCTGCATCTTCAGCCCATCCTTCGCAATAACCCTGGGCAATAATTTCGACATTGGCGGTACCTTCAGATGCCAGCTGCTCTTCAACGATTCCGTTGAGCAAGCCATCACGGCGGTCAAGTGAATTGATGGTGCCCATCTGACCGCTCAGGAGAGCAATTTTGATCGGTGTGCCTTTCATCTGCTGTGCAATCCATTTGCCAACAGCAAATCCGTTGCCATAGTTGTCAGCCTGGACGCAGGTCAATACTTTGGCTTCGGCATCAAGTGCGTTATCAATAGCGATAACGGGTGTGCCTTCATCTTTTAAGCGGTTGATTGTTTCTGTCAGAATTTGGGTATCAAATGAGTTACAGAGGATGACGTCGCATTTTTGTGTTACAAGGTCTTCCATATCAGCAATCTGCTTATTTGAATCACCCTGGGCATTCAGTGTAATCAGTTCATATCCTTTTTCTTTGCAAATTTCAGCTACGCGAGCCTGAATGGTAACATAGAAAGGAATTACCATATCAATCATTGACATTCCGATTGTAAACTTGTCGCCGCTCTTTGGTGTGAGTGCACCGCCGGCGACTGCTGCTGTTGCTGAAGTATCGGCCGCTTTGGTTGTACATCCGGTAAACAGGGAAACAGCCATGACCATGCAAACGAGAATAGCGATTACTTTTTTCATTTCTTTTCCTCCATTAATTTTGCTTTTTCTAGTGTTACAAAGACACTGTGCACGAGTGTCCATAAACCAAGTGTTTAAGTCTTATACATTAAGGATCGGGAAAACAAAAGGTACATTTGTTACTCGGGTTGATTTTTTTGTAACCATTTCTGATAGCTCAATTATGGCGAAGTGCGTATTAGATGACAATACGCCAATTCACAGAAATGGTGTCAATTTCAAAGACATTGTGCAAAAAGCACATCACCCCGCTGGTATGGCGATACGGTTTATGCACTTTATACAAAGCTTTCATCCAAAAAAAAACGAAACGCAGAATCTTTGAAATCATCAAAATTCTGCGTTTCGTCATGATGGAATGCCATCTATAAGTCAGGAATTCATGGAGGGTTTGCGTCACCGGCTGTTATGTCAGATTTGGGTTACGTCTGAACCGGCTTACTGAAGCTGTATCTGGATCAGGGAACCAAAACAACCTTAATCGAATTTTCACCGCGTGAATTGAGCTCAAATGCCGTTTCCCAGTCTTCGAATGTGAAAGTATGGGTTACAACACCCTCTGTAGGTAATTTCCCTTCACTGATCCATTTGATAACCGGCGCAAAGGCATACGGACTCAGGTGAGCCCCGAGTATGTCAAGCTCCTTGCGGTCGCCGATAATCGACCAGTCGACCGTTGTTGCGGATCCGAAAACACTGAACTCCACAAAGCGCCCCAATTTGCGGATCATACTCAAGCCCTGTGTTACACTCGACGGATGCCCGGTAGCCTCAATATAAACATCACAGCCATAACCATCTGTCATGTCCATGATCATTTGGACAGCATCCTCTTTTCCCGGATTGATAACGACATCTGCGCCGAATTTTTTGGCGAGCTCAAGACGGTCCTGCTTCATATCGAGTACAACGAGTTTTCCGGGATTCTTCATTCTCAGGTATCCGATCATGCCTAAGCCCAATGTTCCAGCACCGGAAAGAACAACAACGTCTTCATTCGTGACGGAACCGCGGTCGACAGCATGCTTGGCACAGGCGTACGGCTCTATCAGGGCTGCCTGTTTGGTCGGCATGTCCTTGGGAACCTTGTAAACAAGAGCTTCCTTCGTCAGTTTTACATACTCAGCCATACCGCCGTTAACATTGCTCTGGAATCCGAAGATGTCATGTTTCTGACACATCCAGTATTGGCCGGTCTTACAGAAACGGCAGACACCGCAAGGCACGATCTGCTCTGCTGCTACGCGGTCACCGAGCTTCATATCTCCTTTATAGTTCGGTCCGACCTCAACGATTTCACCGACAAACTCGTGACCGGGAATAAAGGGAGGCTTAACCCATGAGGGCTGTGTTTCATCACCCCAGAACATTGCGGCTCCGTGCCAGTTTTTTGTGTCCCCGGCGCATACGCCGCAGACTTCCGTCTTAATTAACAACTCGCCTTCACCGGCACGAGGTGTGGGATATGCTTTTTCAAAACGGTAGTCATTTTTCCCGTAAAATACCAGAGCTCTCATTGTGCTTGGAATGTTCATAATATTATCCTCCTGTTTTACTGTATTATCCTGTTTATGTAACTGATAGCGAATCATCACTTTCAAGTTCAAGCAAAGTGTCCAAGGTCAGGTCTTGGGTAAGCCATTGTCCTTTTTCTTTGCCGTTTTTTATGGTAAGAATCCTGTGTGAGAGTGAGTATAGTTCTTCCGGCTCGGATGAAATCAATATCATGGAAATGCCTTCATTGGCAAGGAGCTTTATCTGCTGTATTATTTCTTCCCGTGTAATTACATCTACGCCCTGAGTCGGATTCATAAGCAGCAAAATCTTCGGACGGGCTGCCAGCCATCGTGCTATCATAATCTTCTGCTGATTTCCGCCGCTTAAGTATCGAACACTCGAGATTTTATTTTGTTGTCTGATGTTCAGATGTTTTGTCACGTCCTCAACCAGATATTTTTCCAGTTTCCGGTTGATAATTCCACAGGTACTGATATTTTTCAGAATCGGCAGGGTGATGTTCTTGTTAATTCCCTCATCGAGCAGCAATCCGTTTTTAATCCTGTCTGACGGAAGGAAGCTAATACGCAGCCTGACTGCTTTCCATGGATTTTGAATCTGAACAAGCCTGCCGTCAAACCGGATCTGTCCGGATGTCTTTGGGCAGATTCCGAACAAGACGTCAAAAATTTCTTCCTTACCCTCGTTTTCCCGGCCGACTAAACCAAGTATTTCACCGCGCCTGAGTTCAAGGGATAAATCATTCAATTTGTGAGCCGTGCTGATATTTTTGAGACTGAGCACAATGTCTGTTCCGGGTTCAAATTCCTGACGATCTATTTCAGCAGTTCTGTTCCCGACCATAATTGCAATCAGGCGATCCTTGATAAAATGAGCCCGGTCGACCGTAAGTACTGTATAGCCGTCTCTCATGATAGTAATGTGGTCAGAGATGGCCATAATTTCATTCAGGTTATGTGAGATCAGGAGAAAAGTAATTCCCTGGTCTGCAAGCCGCCTGATGATCTGAAAAACAACACTTCTTTCAGAAGCATTCATCGACGAGGTAATTTCATCAAGGATAATCATTTGGGGCATGGACGAAATGGCTCGTGCCAATTCGATCAGGCGTTTTTGAGACAAAGATAATCCCTGCATTCTCTGACCCGGATCGATATTGGAAAGTCCAACCATTTCAAGAAACTTGTATGCCTCCTGATTCATTTTTTTCTGTTTGTGTAAAAATGCCGGTGAAGTTCCGTTTAACAGAAATATGTTTTCAGCTATCGTCAGTTCAGGTACAATCCGCATTCTTTGATGAACACAACTGATACCGGTACCAATTGCGTCAGCTGTTTTTTCAAAATTCATCTCCTTCTCACAAAAATACATGGCACCTTCGTCTTTGGGATAAACGCCGGTCATAACATTGACCAGTGTTGATTTACCGGCACCATTTTCGCCGATTATTCCATGAATCTCTCCTTTGAGCACAGAAAGACTGACTTGATGAAGCGCAGCCGTTCCGTCAAGTATCTTCGATACATTATCCATGCGAAGAATCTCAATTCTCATGTAGTTCCCATCACCTGTCCGACCCGCAGAAAATGTCTCTGGCAGCAGTCGGCAGCTGCCAGATTTTAGTCAGCTTGCACAAAACCAAGTTGACATTTGTTCCTATAGGTGTTACGATCGTAAAAAATATAGTGACTTTCACTGTTTTCATTATGCCTCTTTATTTTTTTATTACAATGTTCTAAGTTGCGGAAAAGGTGTCCGAATTTAAGAGTGAATTTCATGCTTCATAAAATAATTACATAAATGCCTGAGGAGAAGCGTAAGAGTTGGATTGAAGATAAGCGGAGGCCTGTCGGTATGCTAAAAGTCTTGATTGTCGACGATGAAGTATGGATTTGTAAATTGATACAACATTCGATTGATTGGGAATCTCTGCAGTTGGAACCCGTTGCGTTTGCCCATGATGGAGCTGAAGCGCTGGAAAAAATCAAAGAACTTCACCCGGACATCGTTATCAGCGACGTCCGAATGCCCGTGCTTGATGGATGTGCATTGGCAAATATAGTCAAAGACATGCAGGACCCTCCGCGAATGATCATGATTAGCGGCTATCAGGATTTCGAGTACGTTCAAAGTGCTATCAAATGCGGTGTCGTAGATTATTTATTAAAACCGTATGATGAAGATCAGCTATACCAGGTGCTAAAAAAGCTTAGCCACGAGGTACAAGTAAAATCACAAAAAGAAATTGAAACGAAGAATGTTCATATTCAGCTGTCGAACAGCATGATCAAACTGCGGGATATGTTCCTAAACAATTTGATTTTTAACAAACAGCTCCCGTCTTCTGCAGAGCAAATCGAGCAGGATTTTCAGTTTGGCTTTGTCGACGGGATTTTTCAGATCCTGGTGACAAGACTTGACAGCCTGCACGGAGATCCTGATAATCAACAGCTCCTTACCTACGTCCGCAACCTGATGAACAACGCCTTATC
>DIEQ01000057.1:0-14627 GCA_002418705.1 Mageeibacillus sp. UBA5770
GTACACTTTTACAATATCATTCACAACATGCTCAAACATCCCAACGCTAACAATTTTATCAAACCGGGAAATAGTTGGATCTAAATCCAAATAATCCTGTAGCTTTATCTCAACTTGACCTATTAATCCCAAGCTTTCGATTCGCTCAACTGTCGCATTATATTGCTCTTCACTAATAGTTATACCTGTGGCTTTTACCCCATATTTCTGAGCCGCTCTTATTATTAGCCATCCCCAGCCACTGCCGATATCAAGTAGCCTCTCTCCTTGCTTTAATTGAAGTTTTTCCAGAATATAGTCTATTTTATTTAACTGCGCTTCTTTCAAGTTATCCTTTGTGTCTTTAAAATAGCCACAAGAATAACTCATGGTTTCGTCTAACCAAAGAGAAAAAAAATCATTTCCCAAATCGTAGTGCTGATGAATATTTTCTTTTTGTTTTTCTTTAAGATGAATCTTGTTTAAAAGCTTTGTGGTTTCTACTATAAAGTTACTGTTTTTACCTTCAAGCAACTCTTTGTTTAGCTTTATCATTTTCATGACTTCATCAAATTCGCCTTCAAAGTCAATGATATCATCCATATATGCTTCACCTAAGGCTTGCATAGGCTCAGATATATCGAATGATGAAGGAAAAGGTTCGTTGAAAATAATTTTAAGGATTGGATTTCCATCTCCATATTCTTTTTCTACTCCGTCCCAATATTGTACCGTTAAAGCTGGGCACTGAATATTTTTCAAAAAATTGTGCATTATTTTCTTTTGCATAATCTCCTCCATTTCACCACCAACGGCGGTAATAAAATAGTTGCTCAACTCTCGAACTCGAAAATTGATTATGCGCCACAAAAAATAAAATGGGGCTTTAGCTTGAAGAGCATAGTCAGCAAACGCCCTTCAAGCTAAAGATTCTCTATCCCCTATATTGTTAAATAAAGGTCCGCATTTTCTATAGAATGTTGCTTTGCTAATTCCTAATTTCTCGATAATTTCTTCAACGCTGAAACCCATCGATCTATATGAATTTATTCTCTGTGACACTATTCTCTTTTCATATTCTTCAGCTTGCACCTTTAACGACCTATATGAGCAATCAATAGATTTAGAATTTTTGATTTGCATCGGTATCGAATCCATATCGATCCATGAACCGCTATTCATATTGACACTATATTCAATAGCATTCTTTAATTCTCTAATATTTCCAGGCCATTGATAGTTGGCAAAAAGAAGCTTCACTTCATCTACAAAGCCATGAATTGCTTTTACAAGCTGAACATTATAATAGTCTAAATAATAATCCATTAATAATTTGATATCTCCCTGCCTTTCGCGCAATGGCGGAATATCTATCGGGATCACATTCAGCCTGTAATAAAGATCCTCTCGAAATTTCCCCGCCTTCATACCGTCCTCAAGATTTTGATTCGTTGCAGCAATGACCCTTGCGTTTGTTAACAATTCGTTGCTACTGCCAACTCTCGTAAATGACTTATTTTGCAGTACATGAAGCAGTTTTACCTGCAAATTCATGGGCATATCGCCAATTTCATCTAAAAATATCGTGCCGTCGTTAGCTGCCTCAAACTTGCCTATTCTTCCATTCTTTCCCGCACCAGTAAAGGCCCCTTCTTCATAACCAAATAATTCAGCCTCTATAAGGTCGGCAGGAATAGCTGTGCAATTAATTGAGACAAATGGACCTTTTCTTCTGTTGCCAGCATTGTGGACTGCTTGTGCAAATAGTTCTTTACCCGTTCCACTTTCTCCGGTAAATAAGATGGTTGAATTCCCACACGAAGCAACGCTTGCCAACTTCTTGACTATTTTAATACTATCGCTTTGTCCAATTATAAAGTCAAACGCCTTGCTTACAGTTTGAATACTTTCGGCTTCATTTGCTTTTATTGAATTGTGATGTCGTTGTATGGAAACAACCATTCCCCCGATATCTTCATTATCATGATAGGGTTTGATCGATACTTCCAATGTTTCTTTAAATATAATATTTCTCAAGGTATTGGCAAAAAATTTATAAGGAATTTCCGCCTTTAAAACACCCAGTATTTTAAATTCGTTTATATATTCTGTAATATGTCTATTTACTAAAGAAACTCTTGGCATGTTAAACATTGCCTCAATATGTTCATTGCAGTCTAAAATAAAACCCTGATTATCAGTTATAATCATAGCATTATCAGTCATGCTCATAATCGTTCCTGATATTGAGTGATATTTTGATTTTCTATACACTCTTGTTGATAAATCATTATTATTAAACACAACTCGTCACCTGTACAGTTTTCCCTCTATAATAGATATAATCAGAATTATCTTGCCCGCAACCCACTTCTCATCAAGGTGTAAAATGTTAGTTTGCGCTAATTAAAGTGCTATAAACATATCCCTCTTCAACTATTCTTTTATAAAAATTTCGTGACTTTCTAATTCTCTTTTCGTTTTCTTTAATCATGCAAATTTCTTCTGCCGACATCCCACAATACTTCTTACACCAATAGTAAAAATTTTTCTCAGAGACACCTATATTATTGCACACATCAATAACAGGAATTCCATATTTGACCTGTTGTAAGGCAGCCAATATTTGCCCTTCACTAATTTTCATTTTATTACCGAACCCCGCTGAAGTCGATTTTTTTGTTCAACTTATTACTTGAACAATTACATAAAACAAAGCAAATATATCTATTAAAATACAGATAACGACTAAAACAGATCTCTCTTTACTGTTTTTTATTGATTTATATCCCATTATTAAAGAAACTGCAGATAATGTAAATGCACACAATACAATTACAGCAACCAATGCGCTCAGCCAAACCTTCTCGTTAAGCATTGGTTCTTCATGTAATCGGAATATATAGAGAATATCCAGCAATAAGAAATATGCAAATGCAAAAAGTACCGAATATTTACCTGGCTTCGTCATTGGTATGAATGTAACTTTGATAGTAATCATCTCCTGTATGTTATAACAATATTAGCTAACCGTTCAAATTTTTACGCTTAATTAAAGTAACCAATCTTGATGCCGATTTTTTTTCTGATGTCCCTAATTATGAAGCAATAATAAGCCAGATTATAGGAAATCGCTTGGAACATATTTATAATTTCATGATCAGTACATTCAGCATCCCAGAACTTCATCTTTGCACAAATATAATCGAACATATCAGCGCAAAATAATTCCTTTAATTTATCATCTTGCATCGAATCACTATTTTGCATTTCCAAACATATGGACTGACGGCATAATTCATGATCTGTAGTCAAATTATCAAGATAATAATCCGTCATTGCCATTGTGTGTTTTTTCTTATTTGTGTCAACAATGTTCTGAATATATTCACTATAAAAGCTACAATTAAAACGATTCCTAAATGCTTCAATATTCATATTTATCAATTCATCGACTGTACTATGTTTTTCCATTATCATCACCTTAAACCGCAATGCGATTTAGCGCCAGAGGCTAGCATCCGGGAAAGCCATAGGCGTAAGTTGTTATACTCCCGCATTGCTTCTCATCATTAGCTTAACCATTGTAAACATGACATCAAAGCTTTCAAAAAGAAATTTTGTAGTTTATTGTGTGCTGCAAACTTTTCTCCGAAAAATCATACTGACCACATGTGATTTGCTATTCCAAAGGAGATTTCAGCTTGCCTTTTGAGTTAAAAACAAGATCTTTTGGACCTTCCAATGCTTCAACACGACCATTGATTTGTTCAAAAATATTTTCTGTTACAGCCATCTCTTCCAATGATGCTGTATTCTTTATGTATGCCATGCTGAAATTATTCTCTTTTGCCGGCCCAAGAGTTCTTATCGCTGCTTCTATTGCTTGCAGATCATTCTCGAGTATGCACGGTATCCTGATCTGATCAGGCGACATCGAAGTTAACCCGTTTATGGTTGTAGCATTAATATCCATTTCCTTGAAGACTTTCATAGTTGTATAATCGGCAAGACCGATTCCAGTGGCATTGCCATGCGATTCTTCTGTGATATCCAACACAACGATATTATTAATTTTAGGATAATTTGGTTCCTTCTGGCCAAGAATCCTGATTCTGCCAATTACCTTTGTATCCATGCCAGCACCAGAAATATTTTTTCCCATTTCTCCGACAATTAATATATCAGCTTCCTTAAACGGTAGCTTCAAACTATTCTTTTTATAATATTTAAGGAGCTCCCGTTCTTTTTCTATGATATTTTCCGGCAGTATTGCTTCTATCTTCATTGTTTGATTTTTCCAGTTTTCGACTATGCCAAGAGCAAAAATAACAGGAAGCTTTTCTAAAATGATTTCTGCCGATTCCCTGATCATTTCTGCATATCCATAGTTAACCGCATAATAGTGTGCCGTGTCCGCACCCTTTGGATTTCCAAGTCCGATAGTCATCATTTTACATAGCCCGCTTTCAATGTCACCAGTAAAATCTGTATGGGATTTTATTCTGTTGGCAATCACAAGTCCGTCTAATTTAACTGCTTCTTCGCTACAATAAACTGGAATACCGTTCGATGTTTCTCCAATCTTCACCGCGGAAGCGCAGAATTTTATTGGAGCCATAACACTAGTTTCAGTAATTCCAAGACTTGCGAGAACCTCTTCCTGCCCTCTTTCACTTGCACCGCCATGGCTGCCCATAGCAGGTATTATAATGGGAACACCTCCCATTTCTTTTATCGAGGATACAATTGCACGAGTAATATCATCGATTGCATGTATCCCACGGCTTCCTACTGTAATCCCTATAGATTTTCCTCCAACCTTAGATTTCTCAAGATTTAATTTTTTTATTTGATTGAATACTTCAGCTGAAATATTTTTCAATTGCGGAGCAGGAACATCTTGTTTAATTTTAATTAACTTAGGCAACATCTCAAAGCCCTCCTATCGATGATTAAAGATAGCACTCAATAAAATTGCATCCAAACTGTTTTTTAAATATCAATTTTACAGGCAGGCACTTTCGGCAGCTTTTTCAAGCTGCCGAAAGTGCTGCTTTTAATAGTTTCTATAGAATTTGTCGATTATTACAGCCACATATGTAAGGCAAATCATCGCCACTCCGGTTACGAACCAGCGCATTCCAACCTCCGGATCATCGCCAAATGGTCCCCACCATTGATTTGAAATAATAAATATCATTGGTACAACAAACACTAATGTTGCGAGTATTACACCCAATGTGAGTTTGCCATGGTGCTTCTTGGATGATGCCAAGTAATCGTTAATTAATTTTTCATCCATTATTCTCTCTCCTTTGCGTTTATCTGAATACAGATATTACTTTACTAGGCCTTAGCAGCATTAAAGCCACCCCGGCAAATAAGATGATGGTTCCAGCGAGAATAGCTCCGCTAAAAGGAACCATATATACCGTCATGGAAAGGAACGTAGCCCAGACAAATCCAGTACTGGCTAATACTCCACCGCCTGCTGTGCCCGCGGTATTGATACCCATGTACAAGCCAACGATCATATACACGCCCCAGGCTCCTCCTGTCATTGCTGCATATGCCCACCACATAGGATTTGAAAGCATTTCACCCGCTATAGGTGTGAAACTAGGCATAATTAAGAAGTTTATTATAATGCATCCGACAATTGCCCAGCCTGCTCTCCAGAACAAAGTGGATTCTTCCGGCATAAAATCTGATCCTGCAGCAATAGCAAAATTTTCGAAGCCGTATAATATTGCTGCCAATAGGCCCATGCCCGCTCCAATAAATACCGTCGTCATTGAAACTCCTTCAGGTGCTACAATAGACGCTCCACCAGAAGCAACCCATAGACCAATAACAATGAAGGCCAGCCCGATAATAGTCCACTTATTCAATATTTTTTCTCTATATACTATTGAAGTGATAACCGCTCCCCAGAATCCGAAGAGACTAGCCACAGGACCTACTATAGCCCCACCTACAACCGCCGCTGCTGCAAAATACAAAAAGTCTCCCAGCATGCCTGCCATGCCGGTCATAACACCATACCATGATATCTTGCTTTTAAAAATTCTAAAATGTTCTTTAACACTTCCTTGAGCAGCAGAGAATAAAACTACAGCCAGCATACCGAACATGAGCTCAAACATTTGAAAAGTAATTGAACCGGTTGGATAAGCCAAGGTGAATGGTGGTATTGATCCAGCGACGCCCGCAAATCCGAAGGCAACACCCAGCATTGGAGCCGATAATGCTGCATATATCATCCCAATACGAACCTTCCTGGCTTGCTGAATCGTTTTAAGCGTTTCAATTTTTTCTAATTGATTCTGATCTAACATAGGATCCTCCTTATGAATTAATTGCCATGAATCAAAATTAATATTTTGATTATCTAAAGTTCATCAGCATTTATTCCAACTTCTTTTAACAAATCTTTTGAATTAGGCAGCATATATTCAATGAATTTTCTGTGCCTGCGCTGAAGTTTGTACTTTCTTATGAGGTCCTCGTCATGTAAGATAGTTTCAACTTCATCTGTCCATGCTTTTGTTTTAAGTTCAAGCATGATTTCTCGAACTTTAGTTACAGCACGATCGCCATAAACAGGCTTCAGCAACTGCCACATTTCATATTCCCATATGCCATTATCCCCTTTATAATAAAGGATTGAATAAAGTGTATACTTTAGTGGTGATATCATTCTTTTACCTCCTCAATTCATCTATTTTGATACCGAATATCTCTTATAGGTTTCTGATAAGATCGAGATAATTTGCACAGATGTAAGCCACTACAAACGCAAATGCTGCCATTAGTATGGATGGCACAGCCGGGTTGAAGATAGGAAGCGGTTTTTGTTCCATTATTTTATCCTCCTTTCTTAACTTAATAGCTTAATACTCATGTCCACCAAATTTAAAAAATTGGTATTGAATATGAAAGCTAGTGATCTAAATTGCCAGTTCTGCCCGCTTGCAGGATGATACTACATTCTGCAAGCAGACATTCATACTCCTGGTGATTATTGTTCTTTTTAAAATTTCTTGTCGAAGCTAATTACATTACACCTTTACAGCGGGCACTTGACCATCTCTCGAACTGCCGAAAGAGGCAATGACATTCGCGCACTCTTCAAGGGATCTACAACCTGGCTTATCTCTAAGTTTGCGAAGGTTCCACATACAAATCCTGCGTCATCCCATGTTAATTCTCCATTCCCATTGTCAACACTGATGAAATTCACAAGATTCAACATTGCTTTTTTCAATGCGTCATCTGTTGTATAATCAGAAGCAATAGATGCAAATTTCTCTGAATTTTTGCAGAATGGGATGCTGATTTTCATATCTCTTCTTACATTGAATTCAAGCTCGACTTCTCCTCCAGCTTCGATTCCGGTATACCAAGATTCTCCGTCACCTTGAGATGCATGTAAATCGCCGGTTGAGAATAGTCCACCTTCGACAAAAACAGGCAGATACAGAGTAGCTCCTTCTGCAAGGATAGTAGTATCCATGTTCCCACCGTGGTCACCTGGTTCGATCGTTCTCCAAGTCTTATCCGCAGCCGCAACTCCCATGACACCGATCATTGGTTTAGCTTGAATTTTAATTTTGTCAGTTATGTTCACATTATATTCCGTATCCCAACTGAACATCTTTGTCTTGCCTTTTTTTATCAAATCTCCCAGCAACCCTTCATCTGGACAGCAAATAGCCGCTGCCGGAGAATCAACATGAACCCTCTTGATTTTGATTTCGAGCACATCCCCAGGCTTCAAACCATTAAAATATACCGGACCAGTTGCTGGATTGATAGTGTCGTAATCAAGTCCTTCGAGTGTATCTTCTTCCGATTTCAAAGCTCCTCTGAAAACATCAATCGTTTCAAAAGTTATTCTGGCTGGAAGATCAATGGTCAAAACAGGCTTGACATCTTTTCCGATCAGACATGTCAGGTTATCTCTGGTTACCCGAGCTTCATTCCATTTTTTTCCTACATACTCACTCATTTCTTTTCCTCCTTTAAATCAAACAATTATTTAACGTTAAAATTATTTTTGAAATCTGGCAACACCGTCAACATCCTTATTTACAAGATACCTAGGCAGCTTTTTGTGCTCAAGCACTTCAACAACCTGCTCCATCGCCTTAACTCTACATTCATCACAGGAATCTTCCGAGTAATAGGCTGCATGCGGCGTCATAATGACCTGGTCCATACCCATCAGCGGGCTTGTCACAGCACCTTCATTTTCGATTACATCGATTGCCGCCGCCGTTACCCTTCCGCTTTCGATAGCGGCTTTAAGCGCATCTTCATCGATCACTCCGCCTCTGCCTGTAGCTATGACGACAGCTCCCGGCTTGATCACATCGAAAAGTTCCTTTCCAATGAGATGCCTTGTCGTTGGCAGCAGTGGCGTATGAACTGAGATGTAGTCGCTTTGCGCGAATAAACTTTCCAGGCTTTCAGCTCTTTCAACACCGTATTGTTTAAGGATTTCATCGCTTACAAATGGATCGTAGGTGACCAGTTTCATTCCAAAAGGTTTCAAGAGTTCTGCAATTCTTCTCGGAATATTTCCGAATGCCACCAGGCCATAGGTTCGACCCTTTGTACGGTACATTTTTCCTGCGGCATAAACATCCCACTTGCCCTCACGGACACTACGGTCAAGCTGCGTGATTTTTCTTGCACAATCAAGCGCCATGCCAACAGTATGAGTAGCAACTTCCTCAATGCAGTAATCCGGGACATTCCCTATGCAAATACCAAATTCCGTTGCTGCTTTTAAATCGATGTTATTGACGCCTATAGCATGAATAGTCAATACTTTGCAGCTCTTTAACTTGCTAAGGGCCTCACGGTCTGTTTTCAGATATACGATAATGACGCCATCAGCATTTTGTGCTTCAGCAAAGAATCTTTCATCATTATCCCCATCGATTCTAATAAGATTAAAATTATCGTATTTGCCATTAGTTAGTACTTGTTCTTCGATTGTGGTTCCAACACCTTCAGTGTTATACAGCACGACTTTATGTTTTGCCATTTCTTAATCCCCCTTTAATTTTTTAAATCAAACAACTGGTGCTGGTGCTCCGCCGCAGCCATACATTACTGTGAATGGGCACGGATGTTCACTATCGACTATAACATTGATGATGGAAGGCTTTCCGGATTCATAGGCTCTTTTGATTGCCGGGATAATTTCGTTCACATCCGTAACAAGTTCTCCATATCCACCAAATGCTTTTGCGATATCTTCATAATGTCGTCCTTCTGCCAAAGTTGTCGCGATATAGCCTTTCTTGACTTCGTCTGCAGCCCTCATTGTATCAGCCATTTTGACCATGCCCCATTGAGAGTCGTTGGATACGACACAAATAACCTGCATTCCATGTCGTTCCATAGTATCAAATTCTCCAAGATAAAATCCGATACTGCCATCCCCTGTATATTCGAGAACCGGTTTCTTGTGGGCGCACCATGCACCCATGGCAAATCCTTGACCCGTTCCAATCGTACCATTTGCTGCATATCCGACTATCTGTCCAGGTCTGTGGGCTTTGACTGCTCTCATGATCCATTCATAGGAATCTCCACCGTCCACTGCAAGCGACCAATCCCGGCCCTCATCTGCAAGGAACTTGCCTACTTCAGCAGCGCATCTTGCCGGATGCATTGGTGTTATATCACCAAATTCATAGCCTTTATACCAGTCTTCCCAATATTTCTTGTGTAGCTTCTCAGCCTCAACAGCCCAAGTCTTGTCTGTTCTCTTGGCAGTTTTAGATTTTACTGCTTCAAGCATTTGCTTAGCACCTGCACCCGCGCCTGCTACTATGCCGACATTTGCTGGAGCATTGAAACCAATTCTGGTCAAATCCGGATTTATCTGAATGAATTTTGCATCTTCATTAATGAGAGGCGGCTGACCCTGATTCAATCTGAAATTCATATTCGCTGACAATGTCATGATGACATCAGCTTCGCAAAGAGCACCTTCTCCGATTCCAAACAAAACATTATCTTCATCGCCAAACAAGCCTCTGGCCATGGTCGTCGCATAAACCGGTATCTGCAAATAATTAATCAGCTCTTCAACGGCTTCGCCATACTGCTTTGTGAATATGCTTGTATCCCCGACAACGAGTACCGGTTTTTTTGCAGCCACCAGCATTTCAGCAGCTTTATCAATTAAAACCGGATCACCAAATGCTTGCGCTGATGTTCTTGAAAGTTCAGGAAATGCAACATCTTCCTCTACTACCTTTCCTTTCATAATATTGACTGGGCATTCGAGATAAACCGGACCAGGTATTGTATTCAGTGCATTCCTGAAAGCTTTAGCTACATATTCCGGAATTCTTGCAGTATCGAATATTTTAGCCGCCCAAAGCGTATTAGTCTTGAGTATGCTTATCGTGTCCAGACCCATGTCTTGTTCAGCACCGGAATCAAAATCCCCTACTCCCACCGAAGCAGCGATAACAATAATCGGAGAATTCGCTGCTCTCGCTTCAAATATACCCTGCATCGTCTGCATAACGCCTGGAGTTACTGTTGCTAATATAACTCCCGGTTTTCCGGTCATTCTAGCATAAGCATCAGCGGCATAAACACCCGCATTTTCGTGTCTGACATCGATGACTTTTATCCCCTCTGCACGGCAACCATAAATCAATGGCATAATTTGTCCACCGCATAAAGTGAAAATTTGCTCGACGCCCTCACGTTTCAATTGTTTTGCAAATAATCTTCCTCCGTTAACCAATTCTTTTCCTCCTTTTTACAATGTAAATTCCAGTTACTCAAAGCATCTTTGATTTACATTATTCTGTAATTGAGTAGAACGTGACCTAATAAGTATGATCCTTCTTTTCAGCTTGTCCTCTCGCATATTTGATTGAGATAAATTGATTTTTGCGCAGCTGCTTGTTTTTGTTTGCATATTCCTGTTCATATTTGAACATTAATATTCTTTGTGTTCATAATAGCATAATTTTGTTCATTGTCAACTGCCCTTTATGATTTTATTCTATTTTTTTTACATGCGCATGAATTTTATTCCTCTTCTGTGAATTTTTTCCATTAAATACGTTTGTTATCAAGAGGGTTACCCCTGTCGACGATTACATTAAATATCAATCAATCTTCACAATTTATGCTGCAATAAACAGATTATCACCTTGACACATTAGCGTAATTGTTTATACTTAAATACAGATTTATAAAATTTCGGAGGTTCTATATGAATATAGGCAAGATGATTAAAGATTTAAGGACAAAAAGAAATATGACTTTGCGCGATCTATCAAAGAAAACGAACCTTTCAATTGGTTTTCTATCACAGCTCGAAAGAGACATGACTACTGTCGCAGTCGACTCGCTTATGGAAATAGCGAGTGCCTTGGAAGTCGATTTGAATTACTTTTTAAGTGTTCCGAATGATTCTCAGGAAACTATAATTCACTCTTACGAACAAACGGTCTCTTTTGTTGAATCCGATAAATATGTGCATTCATACTTATCAAGGGATCTGCACAACAATATACTTTTCCCAGACCTTGTAACTTTGCTGCCATCATTAGATAGCTTGCATAAAGAAAGCAAAACAACTTTTTCTCATAAAATCGAAGAGTTTATATATATTCTCGAAGGAATCCTAACCGTCAACTATAACGGATCTATTTCCAATATGTATCCAGGAGATAGTTTTTTGTTTAAATCTACTATTCCTCATAACTGGTATAATGAAACAAACCAAATTACAAAGGTATTGGCTATTCATTATCCTAATCCTTTTTTAAAGAGGAATGAGACTAACGAATCTGATTAGAGAGTTATGGTTTGAGAACTGTATCAACAAGCAGAATCATAAACGGTTGTTTGTATGAATCTGCTTGGTTCGTTATACTTAAAGAACCATTATTCCTTGACAGCATTATCAGTATAATCCGCAAATTAAAATGCGATGTAACCATTATCATCGCATTTTAAAATATTTAAAAAGACTTTCCCGGAATCCGGGCATTTAAATCACGAAGTTCAATAACTCACTTAAGCGATTACCAAATGGTGGTCAGGATCCCGTCATCAAAGTAATAAACCGAATCTGCATAATCAGACTCATAGACCCATAATTCAAGTTTGGAAAATTTTGTTTCAAGCTGTGTCATTTTATCCGGATTGCTCTGCCTCTGAACCAGGAACATGTCCTTTGTCATCCCTGTCCATGGTGTTTCGCCTTTCAGCCTCTTCCAGGTGTTGTCGTCCCAGGTGAACATCGTTTTCGGATCCTTCTCCAGGACGTTGTAGGCCTGGTTGTTTTTCGGATCCAAAAGATAGCCGAGAAAAGCGTCCATGGTCATGAGCCCGCTGTGTTTATCATTGATGGTCACCTTGAAGGCCGTATCATAACTATTGATGATTTGTCCATCCAGCAGCTTTTCGTCCTGTACAAGACTCAAGCCCGATCCGTCATCAAACGCGATTTCATTCCAGATGTCCAAATCAAATACATGCTCGTCGATTTTTATTTTGATATAGTTTCCCGCCGTCGTACCTTCCTCAAGCATATCCACCTTGATCTGCCTGAAATCAGAAGCGTCAAAGAATTTGCTGTTTCCATACATTCCAGTTACGATATCAGCATCGACCCAATAAACCTTTCCGACAAATGGAGACTGCTTATACCATCCGGTTCCATAGTTGGCGATTTTAAAATCCGGTACATTAGGGATCAATCGGCCATCAGCGCTGTATAAGGTGTAGATTTTGACGTCATGGTTGATTCCGGTATAACGGGTTTCCGCAGTCTTCACGCCATTGATGTACTTGGCTTCAAATTCCGGGTATGGCGCGCTTCCTTCATATCCTGCATATCGCCATTCAATGATATCCGACTTGCTGATCAAAATCAGATTCGAAGCTTGGATCCATACCACCTTATATCCCAGGTTCTCAGAAAGGAATCTCAAGGGGATCATGGTTCTCCCGTCAATGATGCTTGCAGGAATATCCAGAATGATTTCCTGCCCGTTGACCAGCGCCTTATTGCTGTCTATAGTAAATGAAATTGTATTATCCGGGTCTGTTCCCTGTGCTGTCCTCGTGCTGTTGTCCCAGCTTACCGTGAGTCCAAATGTCTCAAACATCGTTCTCATCGGCACCAGAGTTCTACCGCTGACGATACGCGGATACACATCAAAAGCAATTTGATCCCCATCCAGGATTACTCGGGTATCAGGTGATTTTTCATAGTCAATATTCTCAAAAGCCTGTTCGGTATTTTCGGTTTCCGCAGCTATGGCCTCAGGCATTTGCACCGATATCATACCGGCCATCAACGCGAGACTGAGCGCGATCATTGCAATCCGTTTTTTCATGAGTATCCCCTCCCTCAACCTATCAATGCTTATTTTTAGATTTGATCTGATTCTCCCAGAATTAAACAAAACCGACCACAAAAGGTCGGTTACGCTACCAGCTCCCCAAAGAGAAAGCATCCAGATGATCTCTCCGGTTCATTGCTATCCACTTTTAAATAATATTGTTTTATAATTTATTTATATACCTTTTTCTGCGGATTTACAACCTTAATTCATATCCAACCCCGATTTGGGCTCAAAAATAACAAATAACCGTGTGAGGTAATCAAAAATCACTGAATATCAAACACGGTTATCTTTAGATCATATTCAATTTGCGCAGGCACGCACCATCTAATTATTTCTAGTCAAGGCGACGGATTATTGTGTCAGGCGAGGCGCAGTGTTTAAGGGCATTGATTTTTTTCACCAGACAAGGCGCGGCCGCTGTTGGGGCACGGAGCGTACTTCATGTACGCGAGTACTGAAGCAGATGCCACAACGACGCATAGTGCAAAAAGCTATCATAACGCCGCGCCATAGGTTGCGGTGTTCCAGCTCCCTGCGGTCGCCGGAATTCTCGCCAACCCTGACGGTGGACCTTCCGCAATTTACTTCGTAAATTGGGACAAGCCTCGCCGTAGGTTGCGGTGTTCCAGCTCCCTGCGGTCGCCGGAATTCTCGCCAACCCTGACGGTGGACCTTCCGCAATTTACTTCGTAATTGAAATTAACTCAGTAAATTGGGATAGGTCTCACTCCCACTCGATCGTGCTCGGCGGCTTGCTGGTGATATCATACACCACCCTATTGACCCCCTTGACCTCGTTGACGATCCTGTTGCTGATCTTCTCGAGCACGTCATATGGTATCCGGGCCCAGTCGCTGGTCATGCCGTCCACCGAGGTGACGGCCCTGATTCCGACGGTATGGACGTAGGTGCGTTCGTCGCCCATGACGCCGACGCTCTTAATATTTGGCAGAACGGTGAAGTACTGCCAGATGGCCCCTTCAAGACCGTTGTTCTTGATTTCCTCACGCAGGATCCAATCCGACTCGCGGATGATTTCGAGCTTCTCATCCGTGATCTCGCCGAGGCACCTGATGGCCAGCCCCGGTCCCGGGAACGGCTGCCGCCATACGAGTTCATGCGCGATGCCGATTTCTTCGCCGACTGCGCGAACTTCATCCTTGAACAGCTGCCTCAGCGGCTCCAACAGCTCCATCTTCATTTCTTCGGGAAGCCCGCCGACATTGTGGTGGCTCTTGA
>DIEQ01000057.1:14746-28546 GCA_002418705.1 Mageeibacillus sp. UBA5770
ATCTTGCGCTTGCGCTCCGGATCCGAAACGCCGGCAAGCTTACCGAGAAAGCGCTCCTGGGCGTTGACGCGCCTGATTCTTATATTGAATTGACGGCCGTAGACCTCCATGACCTGATCGCCTTCATTTTTTCTCAGCAGCCCGTGATCCACGAAAATGCAGGTCAGGTTGTCGCCGATGGCTTTGTGGGTCAGCACGGCGGCGACAGAGGAATCCACGCCGCCAGACAGCGCGCAGAGGACCTTGCGGTTTCCGACGATTTCCTTGATCTCGCGGATCTTGGTCTGCGCAAAACCGGCCATCGTCCAGTCCTGGGCGCAGCCGCACACATTATAGAGGAAATTCGTCAGCAGCTTCTGGCCGAAGGGTGTGTGATGCACTTCCGGATGGAACTGGACGCCATACAATTTCTTATCCGTATTCTCCATCGCCGCCGTCGGGCAATTGTCCGTACGGGCCGTGACTTTAAATCCGGCCGGCGCTTGCTCGATATAATCCGTATGACTCATCCAGCATTCACTGGTATCGAATATACCGTCAAAAAGGAGGCTGTCAGGCGCTGTGACACGAACCTTGATCCGGCCGTATTCCCTGAAATCCGGGCTGACGACCTTGCCGCCGAGCAGATGCGCCATGAGCTGGGCGCCGTAGCAGATCCCGAGCACCGGAATGCCCATATCGAAAAGCTCCTTCGGAAGCGTCGGAGCACCTTCCGCGTATACACTGGCCGGGCCGCCCGTGAAGATGATGCCCTGCGGCTTTCCCTCCACGATCTTATCCATGCATTTCGCATAAGAGACGATCTCGCAATACACGTTTGCTTCCCTGACTCTTCTTGCAATCAGCTGGTTGTACTGGCCGCCGAAATCAACGACCAAAATTCCCTGATATTCCATTACCGATCTCCTTTATATCATGCTGTAAATTGACAGGAGCGCGGATGAAAAGACGCGCTCCGGCTTTGTTATTCGTTTCCTCTAGCGGAATAGTTCGGCTCCTCGTTCGTGATGCTGATGTCGTGCGGATGGCTTTCGATCAGTCCAGCATTGGTGATCTTGACAAATTTGGCCTTATCCTTCAGCTCCTCGATATTTTTGGTTCCGCAGTAGCCCATGCCGGATTTGAGGCCGCCGATCAGCTGATAGACGATATCCTTCAATTCTCCTCTGTAGGGCACTCTGCCTTCGACCCCTTCCGGAACGAATTTCTTTGCGTCATCCTGGAAATACCTGTCCGAGCTGCCCTTTTTCATGGCGGCGGTCGAACCCATGCCCCTGTATACCTTGAAATTCCTTCCTTTATAGATGATGCTCTCGCCCGGGCTCTCTTCCGTCCCTGCAAACAGCGATCCGATCATGCAGACGTCGGCGCCGGCGGCGATGGCTTTTGTGATATCTCCTGAATACTTGATCCCGCCATCGGCTATGATCGGGATGCCATATGGGGCGGCAACCTCGGCACAGTCCATGACCGCCGATATCTGAGGAACGCCGATCCCCGCAACGACGCGGGTCGTGCAGATGGATCCCGGACCTATGCCCACCTTGAGCGCGTCGGCGCCGGCTTTGATGAGCTCCAGCGCCGCTTCGCCCGTCGCGATGTTGCCCGCAATGACCTGTATCTCGGGGTAGGCTTTCTTGACTCTCCTGACAGCGTTGATGACACCTTCCGAATGGCCGTGTGCCGTATCCAGCGTAATGACGTCCACTCTTGCGGATACAAGCGCCTCGACGCGCTCCATCATGTCGCTCGTCACGCCGACGGCGGCGCCGACCAGCAGCCTGCCCTTGCTGTCCTTGGATGAATTCGGGAACTGTATCCTCTTTTCAATATCCTTGATCGTGATCAGGCCCTTCAGTATGCCATTCTCATCTGTCAGCGGCAATTTTTCGATCTTGTGCTTCTTGAGGATCTCCAGAGCGCCTTCCATCGTGATGCCTTCCCTGGCAGTCACAAGATTTTCCTTCGTCATGACATCGCCGATTTTCAATGTCATGTCATTTTCAAATTTTACGTCCCGGTTTGTGATGATCCCCAGCAATTTCTTGTTTTCATCAACGATCGGAACGCCCGATATCTTGTACTTCGCCATGAGGTCGTTGGCGTCTTCTATGATATGGTTCGGGCTGAGATAAAACGGATCGACAATGACGCCATGCTCGCATCGCTTGACCTTGTCCACTTCATCAGCCTGCTCCGTGATGGACATATTCTTGTGGATGATCCCGATGCCGCCTTCTCTTGCTATAGCTATGGCGAGCTTGGATTCCGTGACGGTATCCATCCCCGCGCTCATGAGCGGTATGTTCAGCCTGATCTGCTTCGTGAGGCTGGTGCTTATATCCACATCCTTCGGAAGAATGTCCGATTTGTCGGGCAGCAGCAATACATCGTCAAAGGTCAATGCTTCCTTTAATACTTTTTCTCTCAAGATCTCTCCTCCTCTATTGGTCCAGTAATGATAAAAACTCTTCGAGCGTCAGGTCGTTCTCCGCAATATACTGTGCGGCGTCAGGCCCGACATATCTGAGATGCCACGGCTCATAGCTGTAGCCGGTGATTTCCTCTTTCCCTTTCGGATACCTGAGAATAAAGCCATATTCCGACGCATGGGCCATGATCCATTCACCCGCCTCGCAGGTGCCGAATCCATAGCTGATCTCGTAATTGAGCTCCGGCGTCGTCAAATCAACGGCAAGCCCGGTCTGGTGCTCGCTTTCGCCCGGCTTTGCACTGGTTTTGTTGGCTTCCTCAACGGAACCCTTCTTCTTGACATTGCTTTCGAAAATAAGCCTCTGCAGCTCATAAGACCTGTATGCCGTCGTCATCACGATCTCGACATCCTCTTCAAGCGCGTCAGCCAGCATGGTATTGAGCCGTTCAGCCGCCTCGCCGCGCATATATCTGGCGGAATCATCGCGTCCGGGAGCGAATGCCTCGATCCTTAATAGATCCGGGGGCGCGTATCCTGAAGGAAGCGCGTTCTGCTTGTTGACCAGCACCAGCATTTCAGGATCCATCGCGAGGTCCTTCAGCGGCGGCAGCCGCTTCCCGGGATCCTCTTCGCCGTCGTTGCCTGAAATAAAGATCGAGGTCGGTCCGTCTGCGCCTCCAATGATGCCAATGTCAGCGGCGTTATTGTTAAATTTATTCATTATAACTGCTGACAGCGAAATAATCAAGCATAAGGCGGCAAATAAAACGAGTTGTCTGTTCCATGTCCTGATACGGATCATAAAGGGTCCTTCTTTCATACTTCACTAAAAAACCGGTCCTTGATAACTATAGTATCCCAATCGCCCGATTTCTTCAAGGGCGGCGGACGATCCTGCCGATCAGCGTCAGCAGGTCGCTATAGATCCCATAGGCTGTCTGTTCGATTTCGGGATCTTTCTCGACGATGCTGATATCGCCCATCAGATCTGTCCTGATCGTGATGATCGACGATGTGGCATCGATGAGACTGTAAATATCCTCCGAACCAACGGCGACGGGTCGGACACTTGCGGCGGCGACGCCTTCAGTTATGGACGCTTCGCAAATGAGCTTGTATTTCCTGCCCTCTTTACGAGCTTCTTCTATGGCTTGCGCCGTGATCCCGGCAATGCCGGTCCTGTCGACCTCTGTCGGCTTCAGATCCGCTCCGAGTAGGGCATTGGCAAGCGCAGCCGTCTTCGCAGCCGCATCCCAGCCATCAATGTCCAGTGATGGATCCGCTTCCGCAAAGCCTCTGCGCTGGGCCTCGCGTACAGCATCGTTGAAATCGAAGCCCTTCTCCATTTGTGCGACTATGAAATTCGTCGTTGAATTCAAGATTCCTCTGAACCCGAGGATCCTGCAGCCCGGCAGCGAGTTCCTGACCAGATTGAATACAGGCGTGCCATCCATGACGACGGTCTCATAAAGAAACTCAAGCCGCCTGTCTGCGGCCATTTTTGCGAGCCTTCTGAAATCCCATGCAATCGGTCCTTTGTTGGCCGTTATGACATGCATCCCGTTTTTGAATGCTTCTTCTATATGACTGATCGCAGGCTGGCCGTCGAAGATGGACAGCGTGCTCAGTTCAAGCAGCACATCGGCGTTGCTTCGTCGAATCACCTCAAGCACGTCAAGCCCGTCGGGCTCATCGGCCGCGCCCGGCAAACCACCGCTGTTTTCCACCGCGTCGACAAGCGTTCCCGCGTCGATTCCTTTGGCTAATATCATATTTCCTTTGCTTCTGCCGGCCACGGCTGAAACGACGACACTGCAGCCGGCATCACGCTCTATCTCGGCCGCCTTGTCGCCGAGCAGCCTGCAAAATGCTTTGCCTGCATTGCCGAAGCCGATCAGGCACAAACGCAATTCCTTCATTTTAAACACCTCTCAATCATATCGATCAAGTTAGTAAAAAACCGAACAGGTGCTTGCCCGCTCGATTTTATGTCGCGACCCGGCGCCCCTTATGGGCGATCGGTTTTTAAATGGGATGCTGATGTCCATAAGCGATGCTTTTAATATCGCGTTCGGATTCTTCAAATATCTTGATCAGCATCGGATCAAATTGCTGTCCGGACAGATTCGTTATGATATCCACAGCCCGCTCATGGGTATAAGCCGGCTTGTAAGGTCTGACACTGATCAGCGCGTCATACACGTCGGCAATAGCCATGATCCTCGCCGACAAAGGGATCTTCTCCCCGGCCAGTCCGTAGGGATATCCGGATCCGTCAAACTTCTCGTGATGATACCGGGTGATTTCGATCCCCATATTGATAAATGAATTATTTGGATATTTTTTGCGTACTTCGTCCAGCGTATTGCTGCCGATCAGGGTGTGGCAGGTCATGAGCTCGAACTCCTCCGCGTTGAGCTTGCCGGGCTTGATCAGGATGGCGTCGCCTACGCCTACTTTGCCTATATCGTGCAATGCGCTGGCCAGCTCGATCCTGCTCACGAAGTCTTCTTTGTTGATGCCCCTCTTCTCATATTCCCTGACATCGATTTTGGATGCCAGCAAAGTACAATATTTCCCGACACGCTCGATATGGTTGCCCGTCTCTTTGTCCCTTGACTCAGACAACTTGGCCAAGGCAAATATCGTAACGGATTGTGAATCCGAAATCTCCTTGACCTTCTCCGACATCATGCGCTCCAGGTGCTTTTTATCGAGAATGCCCTGCTGCCGCTGCAGATAATTCTTGCGCTGGGTTTCATTGATATAATGATTGCCGCTCATTCCGATCAGGCCCGTCGCGACCATCAGCGCCGCGATAGCTACCAGCTCTTCGCCCGCGAGGCCCCCGCGAACGATAAGGCCTGCCGCGATGCCGGCAATGATCAGCCAGCCGCCGATAGCGGCATAGATGAATTTCAGTCTCAACGACACAAATCCGCCGAAAAGCGCCAGAAGCAGCAGTCCGTAATTGATGTACACCTCTGGGGCAAGCAGGATGATCACCGACGTCCCCGCTCCGACAATTAAAAATGCGGTCAGCGACACGAACTGGCTGATTTGGGCAAACAGCTGCGTATAAGATACGACGAATATGATCGCGATCAGCGGGATCGTGATGTAATAGCGAATCGCGAATAAAATAGAAATGTTTTCAGCGCTGAATCTCTCATCCAGGAAGCCGAACAAAACAAAAAGGATGACGACCGCGACGCAAAAGAACCTGAGATGCCTTCTGGCGTCAGGTACCAAATACTCGATAAAGATCTCCTCATCCTTCTTGTTCAAAGCCGTTGATAAAGAAAACATAAACGCTCCAGATATTTTATTCCGTCAGGCTCTGTCGCTGAGACAGGCTCTGACCACGCAGATGCTTTTTGCCGCAGATCCCGTCCATCTCGGCGAACAATCCCTGATACGCGCCTTCTTTGCCGCCGCTTACCAGAATATATTCAACAGCGTTGATACTGCTGCCATAATCTTGAAGAAATGTCCTGATCGGACATGCGAAGGTGCCTGCCCAGACCGGTCCGCAAACCACGACCTTTTCATAGGATGCAAGATCCGCAGCAACCGGCTCTATCGGCGTCGCAATTTTTTTCATCGCCTGCCTGCCCGCCCTCATGAAGCCGAAAAGACCGTCCCTGTTGACCGTATCCTTGATTTCATAAAGCTCATAGCCGTTCTTTCCCGCATAGCTTTCAGCTATTTTCTTAACGTGACCCTTTCTGGAATAATAAGCGACCAGTACCATGAACTACCATCTCCTTCCGGGGAATTATCATAAACTAAATTATAGCATACTGTTTTAAATGATCATTCCGGTGTTCCGAAAAACACATAGAGCCCGTAATCAGCTCCGGCGTCCTGGCCATTTCCCATCGTCATGCTGATATTCTGGAAAACGATCCTGAGCCTGTAACCGTTCTTTTCCGTTTCAAGTGTCATGAGCTCAGGAGGCAGCGCTTCCTTCTGACCGTCCGCCTGCCCGGACAGCCCGTCGGCGAATGCTCGCAAACCTGTTCCGATCAGCACTTCACCCTGTTCGTCCTCGACTTCGACGATGACCTCCCAGGCTGATTCCCTTGCAATCCTCAGCGTATATTGCGCTCCGTCGACTGTCATGTCGAATTCATCGACGCTTCCACTACCGTCTTTGTTCCAGCGGTCCGAAAAGACATTCGCATAAACATCATACCCGCTGATAATGAACGGATCCTGGCTATCGATACTCGCATAGAAATACTCGCTTTGGTCATCTCCATAATATGGATAGGTGGGCTCAAAGCCGAAATGAAGCTTCATATCGTCATACATATTGAAATCCTCTGGAAGCCACGCTATATATTCAAGTGAGCTGTGATTGTCAAGATATGAGATGATATTGGTTGTTTCTGTTTTCGTATTCTCCGCCGCGTCAGGATTCGGAGTCAGTTTTCCGGACTGAAGAATGCCTTCTGATTGAATGATCGATTCCAGCCTGCTGATCTGGCTGTTTCTGGATACCGTAAACGCATCTGCGGGAGGGATCACGGATACGATGGCGAAGGCGGCCGCCAGTAAAGCGATGATGCTGTTTCGCGAAACAGGCTTCACGCTCAGAAGTATCGCACAGGCCATTGAAAATATGCCGAATATCACGACATAGTATCTCGATTCGGTCACCCCGTAGGCATTCAGTCTCATGAAGACCGAAGCAAACTGCATGATGATGATCGGGATCCAGATTTTAGGAAATATCATTCTGTACCAATAAGCAAATTTATTTTCAATCAGGCTCGACAGGACAAAAATGACCAGGCCCGCCGCGGAGTATGCCAGAACCATGCCTCCCAGCTGCCCGGACGGCCAGTTCTGGGTTATGATGATCTTGCCGAAATATGCTACTAGTACGATCGTATATGCCAGCAGCAGCGGGATCGCGATATACGACACCAATACCTCAAGGAACCTTGGATAATTAGCCGCATGAGCAGCCCTTTCCCGGTCTGCTTCCTCCTCGGAATTGAAATACGGAAGCAGCGAAAGGTAATAGATCGGGGCGAACAGCACCCAGACGATCGTCATCATGTAGCTGTAGGCGTCATTGTTGACATTGAACAGCAGAATATCAACAGCCGCGATGATGGCGGCGATACCTCCGGACAAAACACCGGAGTACAGGACCGATGTGAATATCGATTTGAAATGCACCAGCGCAATCTTGTTGAAATCCGCCTTATCTTTGAATGCAGGCAGCCACAGCACCGCGCACAACATGGCGAAAACAGCGACGAATGTCCGGACGCCGATCTCCATGCTGATTTCCGGCGCCGGCCAAAGGATCATGAAATATCCTGCTGTCAGCAACGCTGAAATGCCGTATACGGCCGGACGTTTTGTGATCAGCCCGTCAAATCTCTCGCAGGAAAACTGGGCGGCCATGCCGAGAACGGCGCCGACCAGGAATGTGAAAATCAGTTTTTCAAGGATCAATCCGGGCTGTTCGTCTATAAAGATAATATAACAAATCAACGATGCCGCGCCAAAAAGGCTCAGAACTGTCAGCGGAAATCTCGCCATGGCTTTCGACATGCCTCGTATCAGATGCATGATCATTTCATTTATTCGTTTCATTTTTGTCCCCTCTCGGATGCACTGTCATTATTGCTCGAAATCATACGGCCAATATATGCTCAAGGTAAAATATCATAACTATACAAGGTAATGATAACATATTTCGGAGGGGCTTCAAATGCTTTGCAATATTACGTTTTTATGACAGAAAAAAGAACAAGAGTCAGGGCCCATCGGCTATGGGGCTTGACTCTTGATACATTATCGAATATTGCCTGTTCGGCAGTACTGTGGCCTATCTATCCTTCAACAGATCCCTGATCTCGCCGAGCAGCACTTCTTCGTTCGTCGGAGCCGGCGGTTCAGCAGGCGCCTCCTGCTCCTTCTTCTTAAGGTTGTTCAACGCCTTGATGAATATGAATATGACGAGAGCGATCAGTAAAAAGTCGATGATTGCCTGGATGAAAGCGCCGTATCTTATGGCGCTTTCCGCCACATCTCCGACGGCTGGCGTGATGACATATTTCAGTTCCGTGAAATTCACGCCGCCCAGTAACATGCCTATTATGGGCATGACCACGTCATTGACGAACGATGCAACGATTTTTCCGAAGGCACCGCCGATAATGACGGCCACCGCCAGATCCATCACATTGCCACGAACAACAAATTCCTTGAATTCCTTGATCATCCGTTATCCCTCCTATTGATATTGCGTTTGCATCGGCAGACTCATGCCGGCTCATGAAACCATTATTTTCCACTACATTGATTCTACTCCAATGGAAATAGGATTGCAAACAGAAAGACCGAGCGGCATCATCCGCTCGGTCTTTCCTGGTCTGTATTTAAACGCTTGAGCGCGGATTACATCATGCCCATTCCGCCGCCCATGCCGCCGCCCATCGGAGGCATCGGCTCGTCTTTCTTGATATCGACGACGCCGGCTTCCGTGGTGAGAAGCATGGCGGATGCCGAGGCTGCATTCTGCAGCGCGGATCGGGTGACCTTCGTCGGGTCTACGATACCGGCGGAAAGCATATCCGTATATTCTTCAGTCGCGGCATTGAAGCCGATTCCCGGCTTGCTGCCCTTGATCTTTGCTACGACGACCGAGCCTTCATGTCCCGCGTTGATGGCAATCTGTCTAATCGGCTCTTCAAGGGCTCTCATGATGATTGCCGCACCTGTTTTCAAATCCCCGGCAAGGCTCTTCACATATTTTGATACTGCAGGGATCGCATTGACGAATGCAACGCCGCCGCCCGGCACGATTCCTTCTTCGACAGCTGCCCTGGTTGCGTTAAGCGCGTCTTCGATCCTGAGTTTTCTTTCTTTCAGCTCGGTTTCGGTTGCTGCGCCGACCTGTATGACTGCGACGCCGCCGGATAACTTCGCCAGTCTTTCCTGAAGCTTCTCCCTGTCGAAATCCGAAGTCGTTTCTTCGATCTGGGCCTTGATCTGATTGATCCTGGCCTGAATATCCTTGATTTCTCCCGCTCCGTTGACGATCACGGTATTTTCCTTGTTGACCTTGACCGTGTTGGCGGTACCGAGCATGCTGACGGTCGCTTCCTTAAGATCGAGGCCGAGCTCTTCGGAAATGACCTGTCCGCCTGTCAGGATCGCGATATCCTGGAGCATCGCTTTTCTTCTGTCTCCGAATCCCGGAGCCTTGACAGCCACGCAGTCGAAGGTGCCCCTGAGCTTGTTGACGACGATGGTCGCCAAGGCTTCACCGTCCACATCCTCTGCGATGATGAGAAGTTTTCTTCCCTGCTGGACGATCTGCTCAAGCACCGGAAGGATCTCCTGGATGCTGGAAATTTTCTTGTCAGTGATCAATATATAAGGATTCTGCACGACCGCTTCCATCTTTTCAGCGTCCGTGACCATGTATGCCGATAAATACCCCCTGTCGAACTGCATTCCTTCGACGACCTCGAGCGTCGTACCCATTGATTTTGATTCTTCAACGGTAATGACGCCATCCTTGCCGACTTTCTCCATCGCTTCCGCGATCAGATTTCCGATTTCTTCGTCCCCTGCGGAAATCGACGCTACCTGCGCGATGTTTTCTTTGCCTTCAACCGCCTTTGATATCGTCTGGATCTCGGCGACCGCTACTTCCACCGCACCCTGGATCCCCTTCTTCAGGACCATCGGATTTGCGCCTGCTGCCAGATTTCTATGACCTTCCTTGATGATGATCTGAGCCAGAAGCGTTGCCGTCGTGGTGCCGTCCCCTGCGACATCGTTTGTCTTTGTCGCGACTTCCTTGACAAGCTGCGCGCCCATATTCTCGAAAGCGTCCTCAAGCTCGATCTCTCTTGCGATCGTAACACCGTCATTTGTAATGAGCGGAGAGCCGAATTTTTTCTCCAGCAATACATTTCTGCCTTTAGGGCCCAATGTGATCTTGACTGTATCGGCAAGCTTATTGACGCCTGTTTCCAGTTTCCTTCTTGCGTCCTCGCCAAAAATAATTTCTTTAGCCATTTTTCAATATCCTCCTTCATTTACTCGGGCTTTCCGCCGGATGCGGAGCTCCTTCTGTCCTTCAATGCTATTTAACGACTGCCAGAATATCTCTCTGGGAAAGGATCGTATACTCTTCGCCATCATATTTGATTTCGGTTCCGGCATATTTGGAAAAGATCACGGTGTCGCCTTCCTTGACTTCCATTTTGATCTCTTTACCGTCGACAACGCCTCCCGGACCTACCGCCATTACTGTGGCGAGCTGGGGCTGTTCCTTGGCCTGGTTTGGAAGAACGATGCCGCTCTTTGTCTTTTCTTCGGCTTCCAGTCTCTTGATGACAACTTTATCGCCCAATGGTTTGATATTCATTACTATTTCTCCCTCCTGTATAAAAAAATTATTAAAATCGTTTTGTTAGCACTCGATGTAAGTGAGTGCTAAATACAATTTAATACAGCACCGTCTGCTTGTCAATATTTTTTTGCAATTTTTCAGCAGGAATGACGAGACTTTTCAAACCCTGAGAAAATAAGATTCGAAAGCGATATAGACCCATGGAATGAAGATTGCGGGTATCATATTGGCAACCTTAATCTGTCTGACTTCGAGAAAATTGAAGCCAAGAGCTGCGATCAGAAGACTTCCGACAGCGGACATTTCGCGGATGATATCAGCTGTGAGCCAGTCCTTGACAAATATGGCTCCGAGCGTAATGCCACCCTCATACAGAAAAACGGGTATAGCTGAAAACAGAACGCCTATCCCCATGGTGGACGCAAAGACGATCGAAATGACGCCGTCCAGTATCGATTTGGCGTACAGCATTTCGTGATTGCCCTGAAGACCGCTGTTCAGGGATCCGACGATGGCCATCGATCCGGTACAGAACAGCAGGCTGGCCATGATGAAGCCCTTGGCGAATTTACCCTCGCCAAAGCCCATTTTCCGCTCGGCCCACTTGCCGATATTATTCATGCCCTTGTCGATATCCAGGAGCTCGCCGATAACGCTGCCGATGACCATGCTCATGATCAGCAGCATGACCCGCTTGTTTTCAAACGCTCCGGACAGGCCTATATAAATGATGGATAGGCCGATAGCCTTTCTAATGATTTCATCGAATCGTTCCGGGATTCCGCGGATCGCGAAGGTTCCCACGAGGCTGCAGATCACGATCGCAGCCGCGTTGACAATTGGTCCTAGCATGGTCTTTCTCCTTTGATTATCGATTTACCTGAAATGCAGCCGCGCATACTGAAACAGATATTGCTGCGCAAAGCCCGCCAGCTCGCCGAATTCCGACTTGGCATAGGCGATTATTTCCTTTGTATTGTTTTCGTCAAGACCATATAGACGCGCCATCGCCCTCCTGATCCAGACGTCCGTCGGAAATCTGTCATAAAAACCCATCCCGAACAGCATCACGCAGTCAGCCACCTTTGGCCCGACCCCATGCAGCTCCAGCAGATAGGTTTCCGCTTCATCTGCTGAACGGCTTTGGGCCTGATAAAGCGTCCGTCCGCCGTCCGCCGCGACTCGCGCCGCTGTGTCCAGGATATACCCGGCCCTGTATCCGAGTCGGCAGGCGTCCACGCTTGCAGGAGAGCATGTTCCCAATGCCTCCGGCTTCGGGAATGCGAACAGCAGCTTTCCTCCACCGCCCTGAACAGGTTCTCCGTAAGCGGCGCACAGGCTGGCAACACATTTTTTGATTCTGGGTATGTTGGCGTTCTGGGAAATGATGAATGAAACCAGCGTCTCCCAAGGATCCTGTCTCAGAAGCCTGATGCCCGCGCCGCCGGCGGCCGCCTCGCGCATGCCGGCATCATGGGAGGCCAGCTTTTCCACGATCGTCCCATAGTCGCGTTCCAGATCGAAATAAACCTTCCATATGCCTTCAAATTCGTTTGCCGTGCAACCGGAAAAAATGAGCCGCTCCCTGACCTGCGCGACATTGATGGCTCTGGTGAAGGCAATGCCTGAGAAGCTGCCGTCCGTTTCGCGCTGCCAGCGGAAGCACTGGCCGCATTCAAGTGTCTGCTCCAGATCAAATTCATCCGGCTTCTCAGCCACGATATGCCGTTGCCGATCGTCCCAATAGTATTCCAAACCCATGACGTCCCCTATTTCAATCCCCGAACCTCTATGTTGACGGCGCTGATGTTGAACGCCGTCATCCTGTCGACCATATCGGCGATGGATTTTTGAAATATCTTTGCCGTTTCTATGATCTGGCAGCCGTATTCCATGATCGCGAGGACCTGGATCGAGATACCCTTCTCTTCGCCGGTCACAACGACTCTTTGTACTGATGCAATGCCAGCCGTGCCGCTTGCCAGATTACCGACGATATCGCTGATGACTTTATCCGAAATCACAAAATCCCCAAGATAGCTGAAGGTAGGACGCACAACCGATTTTTCCGATATCGCGCGCTTGCTTCCCCATACTTTGAAAATCTTGAGCGGGTCCAGCAGATAGCCCGAAAAGTGTTGCCTCAGCTGGAATGTCGGTACCGGTATGACATGCTTCCCCAGCTCCTTCCGCTGCCTGATGGCCGTTTCGATCTCCTGCTCGGTCGCAATGGTCTCGATCGATATCATTTCGCCGATGTCGGGCAGCTCGAGACGTGCCGCGATCTTGCGGATCATGCCTTCCGAGGTGCCCAGTATCAAAATGGAATCCGGTTTTTTCTCTCTGATGGCCTGCGCGACGGCAGCCCGGTGGCTGTCGTTGATAAAGAGCGCAGTTTTGATGGCTCCTACTTTTGTGGCTTCCCTTTTCGCGGATCTGCCGGCCAGGATGCTCGTCCCGGAAATCAAAAGGCCATCGTCGATAATGAAGTCGATATCCTTTTCCTTGGACACGTTCATCGCCTGATAGCTTTTTCCTGTTCCGCTTTTGCCGACTAAACCGTATACATTCATATCGTTCTCCCCTGCGTCCTGTTTGATTGATTTCACGCCATTAAGCTCAAAATCATATTGTTATCGCAAAAACGTTCTGATATAATTATACTACTTTATAAGTCAATCAAGCCAAGGAGGTAAATATTATGGCATATGTTATTCAAGATACCTGCATCAGCTGTGGTGCATGTGAGCCCGAATGTCCTGTGGAAGCAATTTCCGAAGGCGACGGCATCTACGTCATCGACGCTGAAAAATGCATCGATTGCGGTGCCTGCGCGAACGTCTGCCCGGTAGACGCTCCGGTCGAAGCTTAAGTCATTTGTCTAAATAAGCTTTAAAGAATCAATAACCGTTTCGTTAGAAACGGTTATTTTCTTAATAGTTCACCCGATTTACGAAGTAAATCGTTGGTGAAC
>DIEQ01000007.1 GCA_002418705.1 Mageeibacillus sp. UBA5770
CTGTGGTTGGTAAAACCATAGGAGTTCGGCTGTTAGCGGATCAAATTTGTTGATTTTAATTCCAGAAACCGCACCTTTTTTGAAGGGCAGTGTTTGCCCGCAAAGTTGCTGGGTCCAGCTGCCAAGAAAAGGTTCATGCCCCACAACAATGACCGTGGAGGATGGTTTCACTTTTGCCAGTGCATCAGTCAACGCAATGAAGTTTCCATCACTGATAAAGTCAAAATGTTCAACTTCCTGGATGTTGAAAAGTTCTGATATAACGTCCGCGGTCCATTAGACGCAGCGATGCCTCTTCTTTGCTTTCCCAGAGACGGGACCGATAATTTGGGTCATAGGGGATAATCGCACCTGCATCTTTTGCTGCAGATATGGCCGTAAGCGTCGCGGTTCTGGCTGGTTCATGGGTCAGCGACAGGGATCCAAAATGAAATATTTTCGTATCCCTCAAAATATCAAAAGGAAGTTCATCTGATTTCAACTGTGTATCCGCACCCGGCTTGCGGGCAAAGGAAAATATCCGTTCCCCGCTGCCGGTCAATTCCACAAACGCGAGAGTTGTAAAAAAATCAGGATCTAAAAGTAGACCCTTCGTTTCTACACCTTTTTCTTTCAGGGTTTCCTGAAGAAAGCTACCATGCATATCATCTCCGACTTTTCCTGCGTCATGCTGATTACCTCTGGGTTTTTCAGGATTCAAAAGTTACAATAACCTTCATCGCATTGTCCTTGTTCTTCTCAATTATTTCATATGCTTCAGGATAATTCTCAAAAGTTACAGTGTGTGTAATAAGCGAATCGAGGTTAATCAGGCCGACTCCAACCAGTTCAATTGATGTGATATAGTCTTCGACCCGATACATGGCAGTGCCTATCAATCGCAGTTCGTGATCCTGAATGAATCCCATGTTGATGCTGCCCAGGTCTGCAAAAACACCTACAACTATTATGTCCGATCCTTTTCTGGCATAGTCGATCGCTTGCTTCATCGTTGCATTAATACCGATACACTCAAAAATAACATCAGCTTTGTCCGGACCAAATTCTGCAGTGATTTTCTCAAGAAGATCATCCTTTGCAGGGTTAACAACTTCAATTCCACATTCCTTTGCCATCTCAAGCCGTGCTGTACTCAATTCACTTAGAAGGATCTGTGATGCGCCCATCGCTTTTGCCGCCTGCGCTACAAGATTTCCGATCGGGCCGCCGCCAAGGACGAGAACCTTTTTACCGGTTACATCTCCATAACGACGAACTGCGTGAACGGCCACAGCAAGAGGCTCAATCATTGCTCCCTGTTCATATGTCATATTGTCTGGCAGTTTCAGCGCTTTGGCAGCTTCCGTGACAAAATATTCGCTGGCCATACCTGTCGTCTGGAATCCCATAACTTTCAGTTCTTCGCATGCATTATACATTCCATGTGTACAGGGATAACACTTTCCGCACACGACCTGCGGCTGGATAGTCACCTTGTCACCAATCTTAAAATTTTTGACTTCAGAGCCCAGTTCAACGACTTCTGCAGATACTTCATGTCCCTGCACGACAGGGTAGGATGTATAAGGATGCTTTCCGTGAAAGACATGTATATCCGATCCGCAAACACCAATTCGCTTCATTTTGACTTTGATCTGATCCGGTCCGACTTCAGGAACCGGCACTTCACGAAAAGAAATTTCGCCGGGTTTGTACATAATAGCTTGTTTCATGATTTATAACCTCTTTCAATTAATCTTACGCTGCAATTTTTACAATTTTGCTTTTTCTGTTTTTTTGGATGCTGTCGAAAGCAACTGCAAGCATCAAAACCAGTCCTTTAATGACCATTTGAGAATACTGGCTGACATTCAGGAGAACCATACCGTTGCTAAGCACGCCAAGAATCAGGACGCCTGCAACAATGTTTGAAATCTTTCCGATTCCGCCGTTTACACTTACGCCGCCGAGTACGCATGCAGTAAGAGCATCAAATTCAAAACCTTTTCCCGCGAGAACCTGACCGGAATTGGTACGTGAGAGCATGACGACACCGGCGATTCCTGCAAACAGACCAGACAGTGTATATACCAGGAATTTAACCCGGTGGACATTTATTCCGGAAAGATTAGCTGCTTCTTCATTTCCGCCTACTGCATAAAAGTACCGTCCGAAATACGTCTTGTTCAGAATAAAGGCGCCAATTCCCAGGATTGCAATCATGATGATGACAGGTATCGGAATAATGCCGACATAACCCTGACCGAGCACGGTGAATGATTTCGGGAATCCGAAGATCGGCATACCGCCTGAGATCATATAAGCAACGCCCTCGATGATAATCATCATGCTCAGCGTCACAATAATGGGCGGCATTTTCACTTTGGCAATAATCAGACCATTTGAAAATCCGATGAGTGTACTTAGTGCAACTGCAATGATACATGCGACAACGGGATTCATATGCCCGTTAATCATCAGCCAGGCAGCAATAATATTTACCAGTGTGATCTGCGAACCGATGGATAAGTCAATTCCTCCCAGCAGAAGCACAAAAGCCATACCTACTGAGGCAATGCCAAGCATTGATACCTGTCTGGCTACATTAAGCAAATTATTCGCGACAAAGAAATTTTTAGATGTGATGGAAAAGAATATGATCAGAACAAATAATACTGCATAAATTCCGTATCTCTTAAGAAATTCCTTGATCTTCATATAATTACCCCTTCGCCTTTACTATGGATGCCAGACTCATGATGGATTCCTGATTGAATTCTTCCCTGTTCAGGCTGCCGCTGATCTTCCCTTCAGACAAAACAATAATCCTGTCTGATACCCCCATAACCTCTTCCATCTCTGATGAAATCATTAGGATCGTTTTTCCTTCTTCTACCAGTGAATTAACTAGTTTATATATTTCATACTTCGCACCTACATCAATTCCACGAGTTGGTTCATNNAGATCAGGTCAGGATTGGAAGCAAGCCACTTTGCGATAATAACTTTCTGTTGGTTTCCGCCGCTGAGATTTTTGACCTTCTGCTCCAGATTTGGTGTTTTAATACCTATTTTCTCTTTGTAATCATTTGCGATTTTATATTCTTTTCGTGTATTTACGACTGAGAACCGGGAGATCCGCTTGAGTATGGCCATGCTTATATTACCTTTTATATCTATTGCCAGAAGTGCGCCTTGCCGTTTACGATCTTCAGGTACAAGGGCAATCCCATAATCGATTGCTGCGCGCGGGGTCTTTGGTGAAATTTCTTTGCCCTTTAAAAATATTTGTCCGCTTGTTTTGGGCTTAACTCCGAAAATGAGTTCGGCAAGCTCCGTACGCCCGGATCCTATCAACCCCGCAAATCCCAGGACTTCTCCACGCATAATCTGAAAAGTAATATCGGTCAAACCGTTTCCGCATAAATTTTTCACATCCAGAAGTACTTCATCCGTAACACATGGTTTACGGCTTGGATAAGTCTCTTTAAGCTCTCTTCCGACCATGAGTTTCACAAGCTCGTCGACATTCGTTTCAGCTGTCTTGAGTGTCCTGATGACGTGTCCGTCACGCATAACTGTGACACGGTCTGTCAGACGGAATATCTCATCCATTCGATGCGAAATGTAGATGATTGTCACTCCTGAAGCTTTCAGCTGATCGACTATATGGAACATGCGCTCAACTTCCGTTTTTGGAAGAGGCGCCGAAGGTTCATCCATAATAAGAATCTTAGCATTTTGAGATATAGCTTTCGCAATTTCTACGATCTGCTGATAACCAACTGTCAGACTTCCGACCAATTGATTAGGATCAATATCAATATCGAAACGTTGGAAAATTTTGTACGCTTCCCTTACCATTGCTTTTTTGTCAATCGTAATACCTTTCCGTATTGCTCTTCCCAAAAAAATATTTTCAGCGACAGACAATTCTCCAACCAGATTGAATTCCTGGTAAATGACGGCAATCCCCTGCTCTTCGGACAATTTTGGTGTCATCGAAGAAAACTTCTTCCCGTCTACAACAATCTCTCCGCTGTCTGGAACAACAGCTCCGGTGCATGTTTTTATCAGTGTTGATTTTCCGGCACCATTTTCGCCGACGAGGGCGTGAACTTCTCCCTTTTCAACCTGAAGTGTGACATCATTCAGGGCGATTACGCCAGGGTATGTTTTTGTAATATGATTCAACTGTAACAGCATAATTTGCACCTCAATATCTACATACACGTGTAAATATTTAATAGTATATTTGGACTCACTTTTATGTCCAATAACGTTGTTCGAATGGCGTGGGGCAGAAGAAGAAGGAAACTGCCCCACGCCATCGAATCTGATATTTTCTATTATCGTTTGTGTTCTGACAATTTTTATAAAGTTTATCGGGACTGATTATTTAACGTACTGGTCCACATTGTCGATTGTTACAGGGAAAATATTCCGGACGACGACTTTTTCGACAGTTTCTCCTGCTGCTAATTTCTGAATCAGTCCAAAGATCTCTTCAGCCATTTTGTCAGGTCCGCCGGTGATCATAACAGACATTCTGTTTCCTTCATTAGCCTTGATCGCTGCGAGCTCCTGGTCCGTTGCGTCTGCAGCAAAAATACCGAAATCAGCTGTTACCTTATTGGCCGCTTTTGCAGCTTCGTTTGCACCTACAGCGCCGCCGCCGCCGATACAGGCAACTACCTTAACATTGGGGTTCGACTGGAAAATAGTCTCCATCTTTGTCTGCCCTTCCGTTGCGTTGATTGCACTTGTCTGCGCTACAATTTTCGCATTCGGGGCAAGCTTCGTAATAGCATCTACGATACCATTACCGCGCTCAAGAAGGATCGGAAGCTGCGGGTAATCAAGAACAGCCACTTCGGCAGTTCCATTGCACTTTTCATTGATCCATTTAGCTGCCTGCTCGCCGATCATGTAGCCAAGGTCATAGTTGTTGATAACATATGCAATATCACAGTTCTCGAGTTTGTCATCCCAGGAGATAACCTTGATACCGGCATCTCTGGCTGCTTTCAATGAACTTTCAATACCGGCAGGATCTGCGGGATGTACAACAAGAACATTTACGCCGCTGGCAACGAAGTTTTCTACCTGCTGAATCTGCTTGGTGATGTTGCTTTCGCAGGATACGTAGTTGAATTCGCCTCCGGCTGCCTTGACTTGCTCTTCCAGGTTTTTACAGATGGCTGCCCATACAGGGTTGCTGAGATCCTGAACGGACATTCCAACCTTGAGCGTTCCTTTAACAGCGGTTGTTTCCGATGATGCGGTGGTAGCCGCTGCATCGGCAGTGGTGGTAGAAGCGGCACTCTGGCCGGAGCAACCGGTCAGGAGAGTCGCTGCCATAGCGACAGCAAGTAGAATTGTAACAAATCCTTTTTTCATTTTTTTCCTCCTCAAATTCTTTTCGGGTTAACTTTGTTAGCGACATTACTAAAGTGTCTTCACAATAACACCGGATTATACAATCGTCAATGCCTTTGTTCAATCTTTAACTTATTGCACTAATTAGTCTTTTCCATTTGTGTACTTTGCACAAATAAAGTTGCAAAAGTGTTTAAAGAAAAAAGACTGAATCAAATGCGTTCGTTTTTTCGCATTTGCCCAGCCTTTTTTGTGAAAATAGAATTTTTCGTCTTTCAGTCAAAATCACTCATATCGTATAGATAAAATTCTCAATATGACGCAGCGCAGCACCCAACGCAGATGCCTCAACCCTAAAGCTGCAAGGTCTGATATAAGAAGCGTCCATCTCGAATGTGTTCAGTATATTTGTTTTTTCCTTAAGAATTTCTAAATACGGTTCAATAAAGCTTCCGACATAGCCGCCTATGATGACTTGACAGTCAAACGCCATTCTTAGTGTATTGATAACTATTGCCAAGTGATCCAAATAATCGTCCCAGATTCTCGAAAATTCTTCATTTTTCCCGACGGCTTCAAAAAAGTTTTCAAGCCGCCCGTCTGTATGCTGCGAAAGGATTTTAGCTGAACAATAGGCATCGACACAACCCTTTTTTCCACAGTAGCATTCTGTGCCGCCCGGATATAGAGTCATATGGCCAAACTCTCCCCCGCGGAAATTTTCCCCGAGGAAAAGATTGTCATATCCGGGCTGTCCTTCAAACCCTGAATTCTTCTTAATAAAAATCGAGCCACCAACACTGTTGCTGAGAGACAAATAGACCGCAGTCTGCTTCTCCGAGTGGTGGTACATTTCGGCAATCATTGCAGCATTTGCATCGTTCGTAAAAATGCATTGATACGGAATATATTTCGTGAATAGCTTACTTGGAAGATTCTCAAACTGAAGAGCATGTGAGTCAGTAATCATTTCACTGTCTACCGTAACAATTCCCGGAACAGAAAATCCGAAGCCCAGAAAATTCTCTTTAGAAGTATTAACAGTTTGGAGAAATCCAAGTACGATTTCA
>DIEQ01000093.1 GCA_002418705.1 Mageeibacillus sp. UBA5770
TGGATGGCAAAATGAAAATCATCTGCGCGTCGTGCCCCTGACATGAATACATGTCTTCGGGTGCTGATGGATATTCACGGCTCCTGTTAAGCCAGAAAAGAGCGCCATACTTCCCCTCGCTGGCCGATGCCGGAGTACGTGTATAATCAACCCAGCCTTCCGGAAGTATTCTTTCGCCGCTGAAGACTCCGTCGTTAAGGTAAAGCAGCCCGAACCTGGCATAATCGCGTGCCGCGGCATAAAGATATGATGATCCAACAAGGTCGCCCGACGGGTCGACTTCAAAGACAGCATCGGTGATTCCTATCTTTTCAAGCAGGTTGTCATGAACGAAAGCATAACATGAGGTGTCGCTGTCAAATTCATTTCTGATGAGACTTGTAAGAATATTGGCAGTACCTGAAGAATACTTCCATTGTGTTCCTGCATCGGGATGAGCGACAGCTCTGAATTCTGTGTAAGCCCTCAGATGAAGCGTGAATTTGAGATTGAAAAGCCTGCAGGCCGCTATTTCATACATATCAATTCGCTTGGATACCACGAAGTTTGGGTAAACGGCATGAAAGCCGGTGAAAATGTCCTTGCTCCTGCAGTTTCTCAGTTCAATAAGCGATCACTTTCCCTGACGTACGACATCACCTCGCTTATCAAAAAGGGAAGCAATACCCTGATACTGTGGACCGGACCTGGCTCCAGGCATGGGAAGATTGCGTCCGTGATGACGGTGGAATGCCGCATACTGCTCCTAATCCTTATTCAGCAGGTGGCGGACCCTATTGGTGCGGATTCATAATCACAGCATCATGGAATGCTTACCTGAACTATGGCGATGAAGGCTTTCTGAAGAGGTACTATCCCGTGATGCAGCTTTGGCTTGGATATGCTGAAAAATATTCACCGAAAGGCCTGCTCGAAGGCTGGCCCGAAACCGAATACAGATCGTGGTACCTCGGCGACTGGGCAATTCCTGCAGGCAGCAGGGCAGCAATAATGATCCCTGAATACTGCGACACTTATACGGTAAACGGTCAGTCACAATATGCAACCGGGTCACCTGCCATATTGAAAAATGGCACATACACGATTTCATATAAGTTCAATAAAAAGATTATATAAAGCTTTACTTTATAATATGAGTGACAGGAAACAAGCGTTTTACCTGGCGATAATTACACTTCCCCTGCCTATGATCCTGTCGTTCCGGAATAACTGCAATACATAAAAACCCGGAATCTGTTTTCCCAGGCTGAATTCAATGTACTGGTCGCCCTCCGATTCTCTGATCAGTTCATCATCTATTATTCTGTGACCCATCAGGTCAGTCATCACAATCCTTATCCTGCCTGGATTTTTAAGATGGAAATACAAGCTTATCCTGTCGCGCACCGGATTGGGAAATACAAGAATGCCGGCTGATCCTGCTGACGCAGTTTCGGCTATCATTATATTGGCGTCTATCCAGTTTACTCGGCGCGTGATCCAGTCCTTGAAAAAGTCAATTTCTTCCTCATAAGTCTCTCCGATGAAATAATTCGGCCATACATATTTGCCCAAAACCGGCCAGCGTTCAAAATTGCGGTCAACGGCATCACCAAGTCCGGCTATAGTGTTGTCAATGTAGTCCATAATTGAATCGGTGCTGAAAGGACCCTTCCGGAGTTCCTTCCACCTGGCGGCAAATGAAGCCCTGTAGCCAAAGTCTTCCATCATCCTTGCCCACCAGTGCATCCTTCCGCCATACATATCCTGGTATTTAGGGTATAGCCAGGTATCGGTTGCCAGGTTAAAATCAGCATAATCCACATTGCCATAGCACAGATCGAAATCCCACAGGGGTCCGGCTTTAAGCTTTCCTCCCTTTGAATCCTTATCCTTATGAAAGAATGTACTGTAACGGTAACCGTCGACATTATTGCCAAGTTCCTGAATGATCTGAAAATCAACAAAAGACTTTGTGTCAAAGTATTTTCTGAAACCATCCGTGAGGTCCCGGAACGATTCGCCATTAAGAGTATTCTCGGCTTCAGTCAGGAATTTCCTTATAAAATACTTTTGTTCGTCCGCTATCTGGTCATACCTGGGATACACATAGGTGAACCTGTATTTTTTGGAGTAATTGTAACTTATTGAGGGAGAGATCTGGAAATATTCCTCCGGCCCGACCCCGTCTGTTTTGTCAGCCTTAACTATATAGCCGCCTGTCAGATCGTCGCCTGAGAACTCATCAGGATTAAGCTTGCTTATGTCAACCCGGCTATCGTCACGCTTGATACTTTCCATCAGCTGGTAAACTCCGATATAATCCCCGTTCAGCCAGACCTCACAGAACCTGTTCCGGGGCTGCCACCCTCCCATTCTGTTGCCAAGGTGGAAGGTTAGTGCATTTCTGAGCATCGTCTTATCGGAATAAGGTGCATAAAGCACCCAGTCCTCTTCATCCGGCATTCCCAGAAGGCTTGCAGTGGTATCGGCTCCGTCTCTGGCTCTCAGTTCCAGGGAATAGCTTTTCTTGGGAAACATCTGCGATGACTGACCCCTGATTTCGATGCCGATAAAGCCATCGTAATCAGTACCTTCCTGATACTGGTTGTTAAGTTCTCCCGGGCCATTGTCAACTACTTTCATCCTGGCCGTTATTTTCGGATCATCGATAATTTCCCTGCCTTCGGTTTCGAGAACAATTATCGGCAGATGGGAATACTCCGTTGCCGGATCACTGAACCATGGCGGAGGATCACCGGCTGATACAACAGCTTCCAGGTGACCGGTCGTCTGGGCGCATAAAGCCATTGAAAATCCCGCAATCAGGGACAAGAGGCTAGACCTTCCGCAGAGGTTATGGCATGTACTCACCTTAAATTGTCAGTTTCTCATCGTTAACATACATCATTCCCATAATATTGCACGCTGCGTGCCAAATTTCGTCAATAAAAACTATAGTCCAAAAAATCACAGGTACAACTTCAATCCAAGGGTAATTTGTATTTATTTTGTCAGATAAGAATAATTGTGACTGAAAATTAGCAAAAAAATGGAACAGATAAGTAAGTCGACTCTCGATTTCCTCGCCGACCTGAAGTATCATAATGAAAGAGAATGGTTCAATGCGAACCGGAAGCGTTATAATGAAGCAAAAGCTGAATATGAAAGGTTTGTGCAGGCCATAATTGAAAGGATTGTTGACTTTGACCCCATCCTGAAGGGCCTTGAGGCAAAAAACTGCATGTACAGGATAAACAGGGACATCCGGTTCACCCCCGACAAAACGATTTACAAAACCCACCTGGGGGCTTTCATTGCGAAGGGAGGAAAAAAGAACGGCGACCGCTTTGCCGGCTATTACATTCACATCGAGCCGGGAAACAACAGCATGATTGCAGGCGGGGCCTATATGCCGCCGATGCCCTGGCTCACTTCCATCAGAAACAATATCGACGAAAAAGGTGAAACCTTTCTTAAGATATTAAACGACTCCAGGTTCAGGGCTGTTTTCGGAGAGATTGAAGGAGAAAAGCTGAAAGGTGCGCCGAAGGGTTTTTCACGTGACAACCGTTACATCGACCTGCTGAAAATGAAGAGTTATCTTGCCTCAACAATCATTTTAGATAAAGATGTCTTAAATGCTGACTTCTTTGATTTTACAATCAAAGCCTGCAAAGCAATGAAACCTCTGAATGACTTCCTGAATGATTACTGATCAGACCGGCTTAAAAAATACATTTTGTAACTTTAAGGGTATCGATCCTCATCTTGCCGTTAATATAGATGGTGGTATCTGAATTTTCCAGTTCATATAGCCTGATCTCATCCTCGGTGCTGTTGCACATTTTCCGTGTGGCAGACACGGAATATGACTCAATCTTTTCGCTATCATTTACAATGATCTCAAAAGTTGTGGTACATTCATAGCAGTCTGAATCATTATTACATGAAAACAGAAGCAATGCAAACAGAACCCAAAGCATTTTTTTCATCCGTGTATAATTTATTTTAAAGGTCGGATG
>DIEQ01000005.1 GCA_002418705.1 Mageeibacillus sp. UBA5770
ACATTATTCGAGCTAGAGTGCCTAGGAGCATGTGAAGCCGATACCGAAGTACAATATCTCCCCGAAAATCTGTCAGACGGAAAAATAAACATAGAGGAGGTATACGGCCAATGGATGGTTTCCCTCTTAAATATTTTGAAATATGAAATGTTTCTGACTGAGCAAGAAGTATTGAAGATAAATGAGATTATTTTTGGAGGGATTATAACTTTAGATTTGCATGAAATGTTCATCATCTTCAAAAACCGTGGTCGGGGAGCTATCCATGTCGAAAAAGTAAATCCAGGCCGATCCAAGGAATTTCTAGCAATTAAAACGAGTAAAGGTAACAATGTTCCCATACCTGTGCTTTTCACTTTTTTCAAAAAAATCTTTGGCGATGAAGCTATCAGATCGAAGAGGAGAATGCTTTCGTTAGAACCATTCCCCTTAATCGACAACCCCGGCATCATGTTCTTCAACGTGAACAGACATCCAACTTGTGATAACAGATCTCCGCTTAAAAAAAGATTTTTCGATGCATGCAGTGATACCTATGAGAGAAAAAGGCAGAAAGCAAACGAACAATCGTTTGACACACTGAGCATTGAAGAAGTTAGTCAATTCCTGCTGATTCCGAATAATTTCAAACAAGTACTGATAGAATGTACACGACGCCAAAAACAGAGCTACATCTGTGGTCTCTGGGGATTTTCCACAACAACGCTTAACAGGTTGATCGATAAGATTAACGACAACAAAATGGGATAAAATCCCAAAAAAATCCCATCCAGCAAGCACCCCCCCTTCCAACCTCCTCTTTACAATTCTTTTTTTACTACAATTCATAGATTATTATCTATAGTAACAGCTACATATCCAATGCACTCAAAACTGGCATGCCTCTTGCTTTAACATGGTCGAACTCACCTATCACAGGTGACAATAGATCAGGAGAGGTGAAAGATGACAGATTCTCGAAAAGAGCATGCAGTCGCTACAATCAAAGAAGCGATAGCGGAAGCAGCTAAAGAGTACCCAGGTGGTTTTATCCCTAGAACAAAAGTTCCTTTCTTTACAGGCGGTCTCTACTCTGCTGGATACCTAGCAAACTGCGACAGTCGCGGTGATGGAGTAAAAGGTAGTTTCAGGATCGGTCGTCAACGAGTCTATCCCCTATCTGCCTTAGCAGACTGGCTCATCGAACGAGTGGAGGTATAAGTTCTATGAATAATGCACAGAGAAAAAAGCCAGATTGCATAGATAAAACTACTTACGCACACGGCCATATAAAAAAAATATGGTGCGAGCATTTTGATAAAGAGATGCAGGAATTTATCCTCGCTCCTATTGATCATTTTGATTGTGAATGGTGCCGTAAAAATTTGGGCAACACTCACCAACGATTGAGCATAAGAGAACTTTTTAAACAAATAGCTCAGGCATGGGATCGATTTTTCCTAACTTTTTGTATATGCATATACAATCGTATTAGGCGATGATATGAGGGTTCAGATAATCCTCACTCATCTGTGTTTGTAGATTGCTGTCTCACCTTAGAGGATCTCTTGCCCAATGCGTGCTGAGTCGTATCTAACGATTACTGACCTTAAAAAGTGACGACATAACATAGTTGGTCGTCCACCCTTGATAGAGTTTTACCGCGATGTTTTACAACTAAAAATTGCTGGATTGTAAGGGAGATGGACAACAATAGAATGGAACGCGGGTATATTCGACTCTGGCGAAAAAGTATTGACTCTGACGTATTTGCTTGTCCGCACCTTTGGAAACTTTGGTGCTGGTGTTTAATGAGAGCTACTTACAAATCAAGAGCCGCAACTATAAAAACTGGCAGAGGTTCTATCATTGTTCAGCTTTCTCCAGGGGAATTCGTTTTTGGCCGTAATTCTGCAACTGAGACCCTACAGGAACCTCCTTCAACTATTCGTAATCGAATAAAAAAACTTGAGTCGATGGGTATGATCTTAATAAAAGCGGACAGCCAATATTCCATCGTATCTATTTGTAATTGGGAAATTTATCAAGCAGAAGAATCAGAAATTGAACAGCCAAAGGACAATCAGAGGACAACCAAAGGGCTAGCAAAGGACACAGACAATAAGGGTAAGAAAGAAAAAAATGAAAAGAATATTTTGGGCCCAACCCAAGTACCGACCCATTTCCCGATAACAGATCAGATGCGGCAGTGGGTTACCGCCAGCACATCCTTCCAGGGATCAATATCCACAGAAACAGAAAAGTTCTTGGACTACTGGAGAGCTAAAGGCGGGATGAAAAAAGACTGGCTTGCCGCATGGCGTAACTGGATGAGAAAGGCAAGTGAATATCAAGCCGCCTCGCGAGAGAAGAAACAACCAGGATTCAGTGGAACAGGAAAGAGGATGGTCGTATGACTCCCGCGGAACTCAATCAACAACTTATCCCTATGATAGAGTCGGTGGTCGTCCACCTGCTACCAAACGGTCGAAAGGAGGGCCGCAGTTGGTGCGCAGGTTCGATTCATGGTGAAGCTGGCCAATCCCTTCGTGTTTGTCTTGAAGGAGCCAGGGCAGGTCTATGGTCAGATTTTGCCGACAGCGGCAAAGGTGGAGACCTCCTCTCCCTCTGGCAGCAATGTCGAGGTATCAGTTTCGTCGAGACGCTGAAAGAAGCCAAGGCTTTTGCCGGAATATCTGATGAGGTTCCTGAGTTATATACACCCATCCGTACCAAACGGACGCTGGTCACCATCGCTCAATTTTCGGAACCACAACAGAATTTAATGAAATGGTTCGAAGAACGTGGGATTTTTAAGAAATCCCTTGACATCTATAGGGTTGGTCAACGTGACAACACCATCATCTTTCCTTTCTACTCCCCTGCCGGTCATCTTCAACTAGTCAAGTATAGGGACCTGGATGCAGAGGAACAAACCGGCCGGAAAAAATTCTGGTCGAACGATAATCCTGAGTATCACCTCTGGGGATGGCAAGCAATCGACGACAATACCCGTATGGTTGTTATCTGCGAAGGAGAGATTGATGCACTGTCATGGCACCAGCAAGGAATTCCAGCACTTTCCGTTCCTCAGGGCGGAGGGAACGGTGCACAGCAAATTTCCTGGATCGAAAATGATTATGACAACTTACAAAGATTCGAGACCATCTACGTCTCGATGGACATGGACGCAACCGGGCAAAAGGCAGTTAAGCCCATTATTGACCGCCTCGGTATCGAGAGGTGCAGAGTAGTTGATCTCGGTGAGTTCAAAGATGCAAACGAAGCCCATGTAAACGGTGTGGTTTTGCAGCAATATCTCAATGCTGCCAGAACACAAGATCCGGAGGAGTTGAAACAACTCATCGAGCATCACAATGAAATCATGGACGAGTTCAAAAACTCTGAGAGTAGCGGAATTAAGCTGCCGTGGCGGAAGACTCACAAAACCATCAGAATCAGACCATCAGAGATCTCCGTATGGGCAGGCATAAATGGCCACGGAAAATCCATAGCTTTGAGTCATATCTGCATTGAAGCTGTTTCACAGGGAGAAGTGGTCTGTATCGCCAGCATGGAAATGAAACCAAGAAAACTCGGCCGCAAAATGTATCAGCAGATCATCGGGCATGATCAACCCAATCCAAGTGAAGCCGACCATGCTAAAAGATTCCTCAGCGAGCGGATATGGCTATTCGAGGCATTTGGTACTGCCAAGGCTACCCGGATTATCGAGGTTTTTTCATATGCTCGTAAGAGATATGGCATCACCCATTTCATCGTCGACAGCCTGGCGAAATGCGGTTTTGCCGAAGACGACTATGCCGGCCAAAAAGATTTTGTGGATCGGCTTATGGAGTTTACCCGGGAGCATAATGTCCATGTCCACCTTGTAGTTCACGTGCGAAAAAAAGAGGATGAACACAAGATCCCGGGAAAACTTGACATCAAGGGCACTGGAGCCATCACAGATATGGTGGACAATGTATTTATCTGGTGGCGCAACAAATTAAAGGAGGATGCGGCGACAAACGGAAAAATCAACAAAACCGATACTGATGCAGTTCTTAATGTCGTGAAGCAGAGAGAAACAGGAGAAGAACCCTTATTTGGACTCTATTTCCATAGGGGGAGTTGTCAGTTTCTTGATGGTCCGGACGATGGACCTAAAAACTATCTCAACTAAAAAAATGGAGAAAATGAAATGGAAAGACTGCCATTTGAAAATGAAGAAAGGACTGTCGTTATAAAAAGTTGCACAAAATGTAATGCCTCAGAGGGAGAGTTTCATACACTTGGTTGCCCTTTTGAGCTCTGTCCAGCTTGTGGTGGTGAGTATCGACTGATCGATTGCGACTGCAGGGTATTGTCGCCTTATCAGGAAATAAAGGTCATTGATGCGATTAAAAAAGAGCTGACGATTGATTATGCAATGATGTGCCTGGAAGAAATGTCACTCGAAGAAAAAAAATCTTACGAGGAGTCCGCTATAATGCGATTTGTCATTGAGTATTTTTCCGGACAATTTCCTCATCTATCAAAGAAATTGAATGAAATTTTTGAAAGAATTGGCATGACAGATGGTGTCAACTCTATCCAGGACCCGGAGACCTTGGAAGACATTGCTGGTTTGCTTGAAGATTCCTATAAAATCATTGGGATTATTGTGACGGAGTCGGGAGTCAAAGAGGCATTCACTGAGTATATGGTGGACAAAATGATCGAAAGAAAATTAGGTATATCTTCGGCTCTCCCATTTTAAGTTTACAAATCTGCTGAAAGCTAGTCGTACTGCGGCTTTCAGCAGAATTTGTAAATTCGGCGTGTGTCTACAAAATCAG
>DIEQ01000105.1 GCA_002418705.1 Mageeibacillus sp. UBA5770
GCAGGTAATGATAATAGGACGGATATGAGGGACAATAATCCTGAGGAATAGATTCCAGGCATTGCAGCCGTCAATTCTTGCTGCTTCGATTTCATCCCCGGGAATATCCAGAAGAGACCCGTAGAAGATAACGGCGTAAAAGCCCATAGCTACCCAGATGTCCATTCCGCTCAGTGAGAGCAGAGCAGTTGATGCTTGTCCAATCCATGGCTGGACGTATTCCGATAAGCCGATATTATCAAGTAAGCTATTCAAAAGCCCGTAATTAGGCTGAATTTCGAAGATTTTTGCAAAAAGCTGCCCAACGGCAACGGTCGGAAGAACTACCGGAAAGAACAGAAGTGTTCTGATCAGGTTTTTACCTCTTTTAAGCCAGAAATTGAAAATCAGGGAAAGGCACAGTCCCAAACCGACCTGACCGACCATAACGATCGCAATGTATTTCAAATTTACGATTAAGGCAGCGCGGAAATTCTTATCATCAAACAGTTTCAAATAATTATTAATCCCGACAAAGTTCCAGTTAAATCCGGGCGATCCCGAATAAAGTGAATAGCCAAGAGACCAGAAAACCGGAAGAATTACAATAATTGTATATATAATAAACGCAGGAATTACAAATAGTGCAATTGCTTTTTTGTTGCTGAGTACATGTTTCATCGTATCTCTTGCGCCTCCTTTTCATAGTGTTTGATATTGGTGAAAAAATGGAGCGACAGTCGTTTTTTTTGACTAATCGCTCCATCTTTTCACGACTCCATCATGCAGAGATTATTAGTTGCTGCTGTCAAATGCATCCTGGATGGACTGCATGTATTCTTGAGCTGTCATATCTCCGTTAACAAGTGTCTGGACATTCTGCTGGGCAATTGTTGAGGTCTCACTGTTCATGGAAGCCTCAAACCAGGTTGTTGCCTTGGTGACAATGGCCAGCTGATCTGCGACGATCTGAGAATAGTTGGACAGTGTTCCTTCAGTTGTATACTTGTAACCTTTAACTGCACCATACTGAGTCATAGCTTCGTTACCGAGATTTTCAACCATGTACTTGAGCCAGCCGGCTGTTCCGTCATCATACTTTGCTTTATCGAGGCAAAGGATATTGCCGCAGTTCATGGAATATTCTGTGCCTGTGCTTATTGACTCATCCACTACGGGAATATTGAAGAAACCGATTCCATCTTTGCCGGCGGGGTTTGTGTCAGCATTGAGCTGTTCTGTAAACCAGCTGCCGTTGTAGAACATAGCGGATTCTCCGGCCAGGAGCATGTTGCCTGCTGTCGTCTGATCAACAGTATTTACACCTTCTCCGAAATATCCGGCAGTAGCCAGATCCTGGATCTTCTGTGCGGCTGCAACATAACTGGCATCGGTATATGAAGCTGTACCGGATCCTGCATCCTTCATTGCGTCTCCGCCTAAGCTTCTTACAACGTATGCATTGACCAGGCGGGTCATGGGCCATTTATCGGCACCGCCGACTGAAAGAGGCTGGATGTCAGCTGCAAGAAGTGCAGCGCAGACAGTTTCGAATTCTTCCCATGTTTTGGGGGCTTCAACTCCGGCCTTTGCGAACAGTGCCTTGTTGTACCAGAATCCTTCTACATTCATGCCGAGAGGCAGATCATACAGTTCTTCTGTTCCGGAAAGTCTCTTGAGGAGGGATACGGCACCGGCGTCAAGGGATTCCATAACGCCCAGATCTGTGAGGGCAGCGCCGACATCAAGAATTTTATCGGCAGCAATCAGTTCTTTGATCGGTGTGCCGGATTCATAGACGAAAACGTCAGGCAGATCATTGGATGCAGCCAGTACAGCTACCTTCTGCTTCAAGTTGTCTGAAGAGACAAGTTCGAACTCATATTCAAAGTTGGGATTTACTTCTGCTATGTATCTTTTTGTCAGGTCAACAATCAGTTTGCCGTTATCAGAATCTTCTGCCCATATGGACAGGATCTTGATTTTTTTCGCAATTTGCTGGTCTCCACCTGCTGTTGTCTCGGCGGCGGCGGTTGTGTCAGCTGATGCAGCTGTAGTTTCTTTGGCAGTTGTTGCAGCAGCTGTTGTTGTTTTGGCTTCACTTGAGCAACCTGCCAGCAGTGCAGCTGTCATGACCGCTGCTAATAATATCGATAAAACACGCTTCTTCATCATGGACTCCTCCTCGAATTGTTTCTTTTTTTTCAACTGTTCTTCCCGGGAACACTTTGTACTTGTACAATATCACAACCACTTTTATTAACTAGTCGGGTAATTTATATAATATGTACAGTTTTTTTGGATTTCGCTGCCAAATACTTGCCTACACAACATTCTGGACGCATCTCTTGTATTCATTCGGCGTCATTCCCACATTTTTCTTGAAGATCTCACAAAAATAACGGTAGTCGTTGTAGCCGATCATCTCGCTTATTTCTACGACTTTATTTCCGCTCAGTAAAAGTGCCTTGGCATGCCTGATCCTCAGGGAAGTTAAATATTTAATATAGCTGCATCCGACCTCTTCTTTGAAAAGAATGCACAGATAAGCCGGGTTCATTTTGACCTTTTCTGCAAGTTCATTTAAACCGATCGGCTCACAGAAATGCTCATTGATATATTCAAGCAGCAGCAAAATTGCCCTGTTGCTGCTGCCGGATTTGCCGGCCTCCAGCTTTTCCACAATTTTGCAGATTCTCTGCCGGACATATTGCTCAATCAGCTCAACAGATTCCAGATCCTTCATTTCCGAGTACGAAACAACATCAACCCGTTCCTTTTGCTTTTCGTGATCCTGGAAAACTCCCATTACGACACACAGAAACTGGAAACACTCTGCTCTGTAAGTCTCGAGCGAATCCGAAATCTTTCCGATTTTTTCCAATATCACCTCTGAATGCGCCTTAATGCTGTCTGATTCCTCTTTCATCAGATTTGTGATCAAAGCCTGCATATGGATATGAATATCCTGCCGCAGTGCGAGTCGGGCGCCTTCCTCCTTGAATTCCTGATGTGCTTTAGTCCGTTCTTTCTCGACTGCGATCAGGACTTCGGACACTTTTTCTATAGAAATAGGTTTCTCGATATATGCCTTAACACCCAGCGACAGTGCTTTTCTGGCATATTCAAACTCATTAAAGCCGCTTATTACGATAAAAGCAGTATCCGGCAGAAACTCTCTTGCCTCCTCGATGAGCGATAACCCGTCAAGTCCGGGAATTCGGATATCAGTAATGACGATATCCGGCCTTGTCTTATTAATTACTTCCAGTCCGGAAATACCGTCATATGCAAATCCAACAATTTCGCAGTCGAGATTTGCCCTGGCAATGATCGCTTTAAGTCCTTCAACAACAATGTACTCATCGTCAATTATTACCATTGTGCGCATGAATATTCCCTCCTTCCCTTCCAACCGGGATTGCAATGAAAACCTTTGTTCCTTCATTCCTTTTACTTATAAAAGTTACGCCGTATCCCTCACCGTAAAAAAGCGAGATACGCTCCCTTACATTCCTGACCCCATATCCTGTTTCAATGACCGACAAGTCTTCAATACCGACTCCGTTGTCTTCGATGGTAAAATGCAGTGTGTTTTCAGCCTGCTTCCCGATAACCTTGATATATCCTTTCCCGATTTTTGGTTCAAGGCCATGGTAAACGGCATTTTCAATAAACGGCTGAAGGATAAATGTTATTATTTTCATGCTTTCTATCTGTTCTTCGACCTCAACGATGAAAGCAAAACGATCCTTATATCTCATATTGTGAATCGTCATATATTCGCGCATCCTTTGAATTTCATCGCGGACAGTTATGAACTTATCTCCCTGGTTCAGGCTTAATTTGAACGTGTTCGACAACGCAAGAACCATCGTTGCAATGTCGTCCTCGTTATTTATAATTGCCATACAGTAAAGCGAGTCCAACGTATTGTAGAGAAAGTGCGGGTAGATCTTTGCCTGCAAAAGAAGGAGCTGCGCTTCCCTTTCGTTTAACTGTGATGCCAGAAGCCGTTCCCTCAGTTCAAGGTTGTTATTAACCATCTCTTTGAAGTTGTTTCCGATTTCCCCGATTTCGCTGTCATCAAAGTATTCTGTTATGTGGCGGTCTCCTTCTCCGACTTTTATAATTGCTTTTTCCAGAGTATGCAGAGGTTTGCTGATTCTGTCGGATATGAATTTGGATATATAGATGCTGAGGATAATCAGTCCGATGCACACCAATAGCGTCACGCGGCCGATATATGCGCTCTCCCTGTTCAGTTCATCCTGCTCAATAATGTTAACCGTCATCCATCCTGTCGTACTATTCACATATTTGCTGAACAGATATTTCCCGCTGGTTCCGTTATTTATATAGTCCTCCAGAATTTCGTCCCTCTGCGATTCATCGCTGTTGAGATAAATACACGGATATTTGCTGTCAGCATCAACGATCATATAGCGATTTGTCTGAAACCCTTCTTTTTTCGATCCGAAGGCTTTCGCAAGTAAGTTCTCCTGAATATTCACGATAACAAATCCCATTGACTCGTTGGTACCGGGCTTTATCAGATTTTTTACAAAACTGACGCCGCCGCCTTCATATTCGGGCCACAAGACATTGTATCCGTAAAACACTTCTTTCCCGAGTGCATCACGTGCCGCCTGAACCCACTCTTCCTCGAGTATATTATTGACTCGAAAATAATCGTAATAGTGGCTGTTGAAATCGCTTCGGTTGGCGGAAAAGTAGCAGCTTCCGCTCTCACTCACAACAGAAATACCCTCGATCATGTTGTCCTGTGAAGTAATATTTCTTAGCTTCTTCCCAAGTGCCACCTGATTTTGTGTTCCGGAAAATTCGATGTCATCCGTAATTTTAGTGTCATTTATCAGAATATTCATAAAGGTATTGTCAATCAGCAGCGTTCTGCCAAGATCAACAATGTTCTCTAACTGTATGTCGATGATCTTGCTGGATACCTCAAGATTGTTAATATGGGCATTTTTGTAATTATCTTCAATTGTTTTTTTCGAAACAGTGTAAACAATACCACTAATTATTGCCGTTGATGTCACGGCAATAAGTATCATGGTAATGAGTATCTGATTTCGTATTTTTATTCTGTTGACTAACCGGTTGATTTTACTCATATTGCCCTTTTTCATTTATCAGTTATGGCGATAAACATCCCAGCCAAGGTAATTGCCGAGTGCCTCTTCAAGCACGCCGGCTACATTGGCGCGGTTCATTGCTACATGGTGCTCGAAGCCGTTTTTACATATATATCCGAGAAGCCCCTGCAAGTCCGGAACTGAGCACACGGCGACGCCGCCCTCTGTATCCGAACGATCTTTCAGGAACTCGCCCTCACCCACATAAAGCTTGATTTTGCCGTTTTTATCATCTGTCGTTATCTTAGCAAAGGTCATCGGTCCTTCTTTAATCTGCGCTTTGCACGCACCAAAGCAGCTTTCGGCTCCGAGGGTTGTGCTTAGAACACCGAGATTGCCGATCTCAAAGTCTTTATGGCCGAAAAAGGACGCGGGGAAGTTGGAGCAATGCAGGTTGACACATTTGTTGCTTTCGTTGGAAATATTATTATTCCAGTCAAAATAGGCCGACGGACTTCCTGATGCAAGATAAAGCGCATACATCGTCAGGGCACCGGTTACGTCCATTTCGCAGGCACTCGGCAGCCCCTTTTCTCCCATCATGCTCATCGAAAGGCAGGTAGCAACACCGTAATTGTTCTGAATAGAGTCCCAGCACTGTATCGCACTTGTATTGCATCCATGCTCCACCACCCATTTCTCAATCGTCAGGATCAGCTTGGCCTGAAGTACGAGCTTATGATCCGAAATACCCGGCGCGATTTTGCCGTACGCTTTGATCTCGGCGATCTTGTCTTCAACTGCTGCATCCAGAGTCATGGACTGCGCTTCAAATATGATTTCTGACATGTCAACCACAGAAACAGTAATCCCGTATTTCTGGAGCAGTTTTTCTGAGAACCTTACCGTATGGAAAGCGTCCGGACGTGCTCCGATTGCTGCAATGCGGGCGGTACGCATACCGCGGACTACACGGCAGACAGATGCGAATAATTCGAGATCTTCATCAAAAAACCGGCTGTCAATTTCGCATGTATGACTTTTTGTAAGGCTGTACTTGATATCACGCTGGTATAAGTTGTTGCAGAGGGAAATTTTGCCGCAGAACGCATCGCGCCTGTCCGCTAGCTGCATTTTGTCTAAAGAATCATCGCATGCCTGCACTAGGATGGGAACATTGAGTCTGGCAAGGTCGATAGCCGCGGCAACACCGACTTCGTCGCCGAAGTTCGGAAGTATTACAAGAATGCCGTCAATCGTATCCCGGTGTGCGTTAAATAGTGCTGCGCAGGCTTTTGCATCGCTGTATGTCATAACTGCACCGAGCGGCGTGTCCGTTTCACTTAAAATGACAGCGCCGATGCCTTTTCCCTGCAGTTTAGTCAAAATCTTTTCTCGCGCTTCGGTGACAAGATGTGACGGAAAGAAGCTGCGGTTGGTAATGATAACTCCAAAAGTTGTTT
>DIEQ01000016.1:0-11896 GCA_002418705.1 Mageeibacillus sp. UBA5770
TACTTTCCTATCCGGAAGGGACAAGGCTTGTGATAATGTCCCCTGTAGTCCGCGGCCGCAAAGGTGAATATACGAAAGTATTTGATGACTTCCGCAAATCGGGATTTGCCCGCGTGCGTGTTGACGGAGAGCTTTTCGACCTCGATGAAGAGCTTTCACTCGAAAAGAACAAGAAGCATACGATTGAAGTCGTTATTGACAGACTAGTCGTCCGCGACGATATTCGATCCCGCCTGAATGACTCGGCTGAAACGACACTCAAGCTATCTGATGGAATCCTGACGGCTCTCGTTCAGATTCCTGAAGGAGAGAACGAATACGGCGACACAACCTACCATGAGACCGAGCTGCTGTTCTCACAGAAGTTTTCCTGTCCGGACTGCGGCATCAGCATTGAAGAACTGACACCGAGAATGTTTTCGTTCAATAATCCCTACGGAGCCTGCCAGGCATGCTCGGGAATCGGTTCTCACTCTTATGTTGATCCGCAGCTGTGTATTTCGGATCCCCGTTTTTCACTGAATGAAGGAGCGGTAAAGGCCGGCGGATGGAATTTTGATGATGAAACAAGCTGGGGCAGAGCTTTTATAGAAGCGATGTCAAAGAAGTATGATTTTTCGATGGATACTCCCTGGGAAAAGCTTCCCGAAAAAATTCAGAATATGATCATGTACGGCAACGAAGGCGAACTTCTTTCGGTTGATACGACCAACAGCAAGTTCTCACACGGATCCGCCTATCGTTCAGCGTGGGAGGGGATTGTTCCGAGTCTTGAGAGAAGATACAGGGAGACCGGGTCTGAAGATATGAAAGAGTATTACGAGCAGTATATGACCGTCCATCCATGCACGGAATGCCATGGCGCCAGGCTCAATAAAGAAAGTCTGTCGGTGACGGCAGGGAAGCTTAATATCTTCGAACTTACATGCCTTCCTATTCGAAAATGCAAGGCATATCTTGAAACGCTTGTTTTTGGAGAACGGTCGAATACGATTGCGTCACCTATACTTAAGGAGATTCTGGCCCGTCTTGGCTTCCTTATTGATGTCGGGCTTGAATACATGACATTAAACCGCGGTTCTGCAACGCTGTCAGGCGGAGAAGCTCAGCGTATCCGGCTCGCCACGCAGATTGGATCGGGCCTGATGGGTGTTCTTTATATATTGGATGAGCCTTCCATCGGACTTCACCAAAGAGACAACAGCAGGCTGCTTGGCACGCTGAAACGGCTAAAGAGCCTGGGAAACACCGTTCTTGTCGTTGAACACGACGAGGAAACGATGCGTGAGGCTGATTTCATTGTTGACATGGGACCCGGTGCAGGAGAGCACGGCGGCTTTATCGTCGGGCAGGGAACAGCTGCAGAGCTTGAAAACATTGAGACTTCGGTTACCGGCCAGTATTTGAGCGGCAAGCGCTTTATCCCGATCCCGCCTGTCAGAAGGGTACCTGACAAGTTTTTCCTTACCGTTCACGGAGCACATGAGAACAACTTGAAAGATATTGATGTTTCGATACCTCTCGGCCTGTTTACATGCGTTACAGGTGTATCCGGCTCGGGCAAAAGTTCTTTGGTGAATGGAATTATCCTTAAAAAGCTTGCAACGGATTTGAACGGTGCAAGAAGACAGATCGGAGCCTACCGGTCGATGGAAGGGCTTGAATATCTTGATAAAGTCATAGCAATCGACCAGTCCCCGATTGGCCGGACGCCAAGATCCAACCCTGCAACGTATACGGGCTGTTTTGACCTGATTCGTGAACTTTTCGCGAATACGCTTGATGCGCGTTCCCGCGGATACAAGAACGGACGATTCAGTTTTAATGTTCGCGGAGGCCGATGTGAATCCTGCAACGGAGACGGTGTCAATAAGATCGAAATGCATTTCCTGCCTGATGTCTATGTAACCTGCGATGTATGCAAAGGTCACCGTTACAACAGGGAGACGCTTGAAGTCAAATACAAAGGAAAAAGTATTGCAGATGTTCTTGAGATGACGGTAGAAGAGGCACTGCCGTTTTTCGAGAGTATTCCGCGTATCAGAAGGAAGCTGGAAACGATCAATGATGTCGGTATGGGGTATATCCGACTGGGACAGCCATCCACACAGCTTTCCGGCGGTGAAGCCCAGCGGGTCAAGCTTGCAACGGAACTCTCCAAACGAAGTACAGGCCATACTTTCTATATTCTGGACGAGCCGACAACCGGACTTCATATTGCCGATGTGCATAAGCTGGTTGACATTTTACAGCGGCTGACAGAAAATGGTAATACTGTCTTAGTAATTGAACATAATTTGGATGTTATAAAAACAGCAGATTATGTGATCGATCTGGGACCGGAAGGCGGCGATGGCGGCGGATACATCATCGCTTCAGGCACTCCTGAACAAGTCTGCGAAGTGCCTGAATCATATACAGGACAATATTTGAAACCTCTTTTGGTGCGGGCCGCTTCCCGGCCTATGGAAGAGGAGCATCATCGCAGGCAGCAGGCCCGCAAGGTCTCAAAGGAAGCTCTGGAAATATCAACTTCCGTAAAACCGCGAAGAAAGAATGCCTTTAATGGCAAAAAGGATAATAATAAATGACAAAATGTGTGATTTGCAAAAAAAATGTTGCTGTAGTTTTCACCACAAGATTTGACAACGGCAAGCGTGTCAACGAAGGGCTATGTCTTAAGTGCGCATATCAGACCGGAATCGGCGGCATCGATGAGATGTTTTCTAAAGCCGGCATCAACGATACCAATATTGACAAAGTCTCTGACCGCCTGAATCACCTGATGGCGGGAGTCGACGGAAGTCAGCCGGAAGATGTCTTCAAGCTGCTTCTCGGGTCAGGCGACCTTCTTAGCGATGATATAGACAATGGTTTTGATTCTGATTCTTCGGATGAAGATGCGATGCAGCCGCTTTCCAATTTGGGATTCCTGCAGATGGGCGGCCAGTCTGATTCCGCTGAAGGCAGTTCAGGCAATACTGATGATCTTGAAGAATTGTTCCTTCAGGAGAGCGGACAGGGCAGACCCGGTTCTGACGAAGAACGCCGCATGCCGGGTACAAAATCCGATCCTAAACGGGCCGGCGGAAAGAAAGAAACCAAACATAAATTTCTCGATCAGTTTGGTTCGAACCTTACGCAGAAAGCCAAACTTGGAAAGATAGACCGGATCATTGGACGTGATAAAGAACTTGAACGCGTTATACAGATCCTGAACCGCCGTTCCAAGAATAATCCTGTTCTTCTTGGTGCCCCCGGTGTCGGAAAAACAGCGATTGCGGAGGGTCTTGCTGTCAAAATTGCGCTCGGCGAAGTGCCTGCAAAGCTGCTTGACATGTCCGTTTATCTCCTTGATATGACAGCTATGGTCGCAGGAACACAATTCCGCGGTCAATTTGAAAGCCGTATGAAGGGCGTTGTTGATGATGCCCGAAGAAGCGAGAATGTAATTCTCGTTATTGATGAGCTTCACAATATTATGGGTGCCGGAGATGCTGAAGGCGCAATGAACGCAGCTAATATTCTCAAGCCTGCTCTTGCCAAAGGCGAAATCCGTGTTGTCGGTTCGACAACGCTGGATGAATACCGCCGCTTCATCGAAAAAGATTCAGCCCTCGAGCGCAGATTCCAGAAGGTTATCGTCGAAGAACCGTCCGTTGAAGACAGCATTGAGATTTTAAAAGGTATAAAGGACTACTATGAGGTTCATCACCATGTATCATATACCGATGAAGTGATTGAATATGCCGTTCGTGCTTCTTCCAGATACATCATGGACCGTTTTTTGCCGGACAAGGCAATTGACCTCCTTGATGAGGCCGGATCCCGCGCCAACCTCGAAGAAGTTCGCCTTGTAAAATACAGACAGCTTCTCGATGAGAAGGTTTTACTTGAGACGCAGCTTACTGAGCTCGAATCAAGAATTGAGACTTCGGCCCCGCAGCTGATAGAAGATGAAGGACTTTATGAGCAGCAGGCTGAGACAAAGGCCAACGTGCTGCGCTTGCAGGAAGAAATCAAATCGCTCGAGAGTGAGCTGATTCCAACGATTATTTCGAAAGAAGATATCGCCAGGATTGTTGAAATGTGGACGGGAATTCCAGTTCAGCGGATTACAGAATCTGAATCTGAAAAACTTATTAAGCTCGAGGAACGCCTGCATCAGCGTGTTATAGGACAGGAAAAAGCCGTTAATGCACTTGCGCGAGCCATACGAAGAAATCGTTCGGGTTTTGGCAAGAAGCATAAGCCCGCATCTTTTATTTTCGTCGGACCGACAGGTGTTGGTAAAACGGAACTTGTTAAAGCCGTTGCGGAAGCGATGTTTGCCAAAGAAGATGCTCTTATCCGCATAGATATGTCTGAGTTTATGGAAGCACATACTGTCAGCAAAATGATTGGATCCCCTCCGGGATATGTCGGATATGATGATGGAGGACAGCTTACCGAACGCGTCCGCAGGAAGCCCTATTCGGTTGTTCTTTTCGATGAAATTGAGAAGGCTCATCCTGATGTGTTCAATCTTCTTCTGCAGATTCTTGATGACGGACGCCTGACAGACAGTCATGGACGCCTTGTCAACTTTGAAAACACCATTCTTATCATGACCTCCAATGCCGGAACAACGTTAAAATCGAATGGATTCGGTTTTGGATCCGAAGGATATATTGCTCTCGAGAGCCGTGTTCAGTCTGTCCTCAAAGAGATGTTCCGTCCGGAATTCCTTAACCGCATAGATGAGATTGTTGTATTCCAGGAGCTCTCACGCGAAGAAATTCGTAAGATTGTTGATTTGATGCTTAAGGAACTCAGGGAACAGCTTCGCGAGAAAGCTGTTGAAATTGAGGTGTCCGATGAAGCCAAGAATCAGCTTGCCATTGAAGGGTATGACGCCAAATACGGTGCCCGCCCCCTGCGTAAGACAATTCAGCGCAGACTGGAAGATCCGCTTTCGGATATGTTTCTTCTCGGCAAGCTCAAGGACGTTGCAAAAGTTACGATCGACTATGTTGACGGTAAATATACTTTTGAAAGTACCGCCAGAGAAGAAGATCAGCCCCAGTAAGCTCTGATGCACAAGTAAGTAAGAAGGAGGGGAGGTGCCATGATTATGTATTTCATCTCATCTTGCTTGAACACAGCAGCCTTGCTGGCTGAAGCAACACTACCGCCTGAAGCCGTTGATACGTCAGCATGGTATTATTCATCCATTACAATCGGTGCTTTGGTCGTACCTCTTTTGCTGGGTATCCTTCTTCTCATCAGGTATTTCCGCTCGAAAAAGAAATAGCTGTCCTGTATTATACGGATCCTGCCCGGAGAAAAATGTAACATTAAAAAGCGACTGTTAAGTGATATCACTCAACAGTCGCTTTATTCTTGTATTATACGGAGACAGATTTATTCATTGTTTTAGCTTCGGTAGCTTCCGTTGATTTTTACATAATCGTATGAGAAATCGCAGGTCCACATGCGGTCGGCGTATTCGCCTTCATGAAGCACAATGCTAATGTTAACTTCATCTTTATGGAGAATCTTTTTTGCTGCTTTCTCATCAAATGGCAATGCCATTCCGTCGACGCAGACGGGAAGTCCGCCTATGCAGATATCAACTTTTTCCGGATCAAAGGATGCACCGGAATAACCAGCAGCTGTAAGGATTCTTCCCCAGTTGGCGTCTTCACCGAAAATTGCGGTCTTACAAAGCGGAGACCGGCAGACAGCAAGGACGACAAGATAAGCATCCTGGGCAGATGCCGCACCTGTAACTTCAACTTCAACAAGCTTTGTGGCACCTTCACCGTCACGGGCAATCATGCGGGAGAGATCCATACTTATTTGACTGAGAGCATTATAAAACAGGTCGCACTCCGGCGTTCCTTCAAGAATCTCATCTCCTCCGCAAAGCCCGTTTGCCATAATTAGAAGGGAATCGCATACGGAGGTGTCTCCGTCAACGGAAACCCGGTTGAAAGTATGCGCTACGGCCTGCGTGAGCAGCTTGTGAAGCAGTGGGGCACTGATCCGGGCATCTGTTGTAATGATGCTGATCATTGTCGCCAAATTGGGATGAATCATGCCGGATCCTTTGGCCATACCTGAAAGAGTGATCTTTGTTTCGCCTATTTCGATGACAGCCGTGGACTCCTTGGGAACGAGATCCGTAGTCAGAATCGCTTTCATGGCGTTGTGCCCGGCTTCCTGCGAAGTGGACAGTGATGATGCAAGCTTTGGAATTCCTGAAAGAAGTGCGGACATATTCAAACGCTGACCGATAACACCTGTTGAACACGTCAGAATATCAGCAGGAGAACAGCCGACAATTCCTGCAACCGCAGCGGCTGCATCCTCGGCATCCTGATATCCGACTGAGCCTACGCAAGCATTGGCGTTTCCGCTGTTGATGAGGATCCCGCGTGTTTCGCTACGTTCACCGATTAACTTGACGGTGCGCTGGAGCGAGTGACCTTTTACAAGGTTTTTCGTATATACGCCTGCTACCTGGGCAGGAACATCTGAGATAACCAGAGCGAGATCCGGAGCTTCGTTATTCTTTAAACCACAGTGAATACCGGCGGCCCTAAAGCCCTTCGGCGAGGTGATGGCTGGTGTTGTTGATTTCATAAGATACTCCTTAGCCTGTATTCATAAAAATGGGTGGTAATGCCTTTAGCGGCGAGTTTGATTATACACCATTTGGGAATTCCATATATACATTTCCTTGTGAAGTAGAGTATAATCAAAAATGGTTTTTATCATTACAAAAGAAATAAGGTGATCAAAAATGTGGACCTGCAGCGAACTAAAGAAGAGTGCATGGAAGAGTCTTTCGACGAACTATTGGTGGGCTGTTCTTCTGGTATTCCTGTATTTCACGATTGTTTCAACTGCCACTTCATTTGTTTCCGGGATTTCCGGAGCCTTTTCGCCTATTATCTCCATTATTATATCTTCATCAGCGAGAGATCTGGGTTCGAACCCCTCGATATACGAAATTGCTGACAAATTCGGCCCCGCAATTATTGTTGCCGCATCCTTATCAGCAGTGACTATGATCTTTACTTTTATTCTTGTTATCTTTTTTCAGAACCCATTGTCATGTGGGGTTATTAAGTGGTTTTTTATTCAGAGAGAACATAAAGATATGCATTCGATTGCAGCTTTATTCACCGGTTTTCAGAAGGAGAATTACAGATACTTTGTTTCCGGCATGGCATGGCGCGTTCTCTGGTCATCTGTCTGGAGTCTGGTGTCTGCCATTCCGATTCTTCTTCCGACTGCACTTGCTGTCGTTTTCGGACTAAAGGCTAATATCTATGTTGCTGCAGCCGGCGGAAGATTCGGGATATCCGGTACCGCGGTCTGGACATGGGTATTTGTCATTTTCATCATCCTATTCAATATTGCATTTATTATCTCTGTCATGATTAATCTCAACCGTTATTACGCCTATTTATATGTGCCTTATATTCTGATTGATATCCCTGATATCCCCTGCCGGGAAGTTCTCAGGAGGAGCAGGAATATGACGTCAGGACAAAAGGGCAGGATGTTTATCCTTGACCTGTCTTTTGCCGGCTGGTGGCTTCTCGTATTTATGACCTGCGGTCTGCTTACTTTTGCTTTGATGCCATATCTTAACGCAACTTATACGGAATTGTATTTCCATAGAAAAGAAGAACTTACACCGGGGAACTGACAGAATTTCAACACGGCTATTATGCATCTGTAAGGGGGCGTTTATATGTGGACATGCAGTGAAATCAAAAAAGAGGGTTGGGACAAACTACAAAAGTCTCTTGGCCCTGCAATACTTATTACACTCATTTTTATTATTTTGTCCGGAATATTCACCGGCACACAGCAGGCGATCAGTACACTCAAGACGATTATTCAGTATGATGGGGACTGGAGATCCATTTTTAACGAATCTCAGTTACAGACACTGAATACGTCACCACAGGTTCTGCTGCTCAGCCTTCTGCAGGGCGGCGTAAGATTTTTGAGTCTCATAGCAGCATTTCTTCTTGTTAATCCGCTGGGTGTCGGTTACACACGATGGTTTTTGACGAATAGGGAAACAGAAGAGCCTGCACCTTTTAACCTGCTGTTTTCACCGTTCCGTACCGGAAGTTACGGCGGAATTGTTGCAGGTACCGCCTGGGTAACCTTATGGACCTATCTGTGGAGCCTGGTTGCCGGATTGTGTTTCGTACCTCTGTACGGTGTCATGGTTGCCGCCGTTATTTCGATCGTATTTTCAGCCGGTATTTATACAGATTCGAGTGTGTCCATGAACCAGGATGCACTGCTCCATAATTTTTTAAATGTCGGGACGGGTCTCATAATCGCATTTGTCCTTTTACTGATTCTGGGAACAGCAGGCTATCTTGCCATTACGTTAAATCGCAAATACGCATATTTCTTTACTAATTATATATTAGCCGAAAATCCGAATTTCGGTGCTAAGAATGCTCTTGACTTGAGTAAGCGCATGACTACCGGAATGAAGGGAAGACTCTTTCTGCTGGACCTGTCATTTATCGGTTGGTGGCTGCTGTCAATGCTGACATGTGGTATACTCGCACTGGGCGTTATGCCATATACGTATTCAGCCTACACCGAGGTTTATCTCAGCCGAAAGAAAGAACTTCATATCTGAATATTTGTTTTTTCGGATATTATTATCGAGTGTAATTTTTACGAAGAATTGAATAAGGAGAATTTTCTATGTCCGATGCTAAAAAATATGATGTCGCAATAATCGGTGCCGGTTTAGCCGGTATCTTTGCAGGTTATGAGCTGACAAGCAAAAATACTGACCTTAAGGTTATAATCCTCGAGCAGGGAACGCCCATCGTTGAGCGGTCCTGCCCGATAATCAGCAAAAAAGTTGACAGCTGCATTAACTGCAAACCGTGCGCCATTATGCGTGGATTTGGCGGAGCGGGCGCTTTTTCTGATGGTAAATTCAATTTTACAACGCAGTTTGGCGGATGGCTGAATGATTACCTGTCCGACTCTGAAGTACTCGACCTTATTGATTATGTCGATTCGATTAATCAGCTTTTCGGGGCAACGGAAGATGTATTCTCAACATCAACTCCTGCGGCAGATGTTATTCGCAGAAAAGCGATCAGTTATGACCTGCACCTCATGGATGCGAAATGCAAGCACCTCGGCACAGAACGTAACCGTGAGATTTTAATCAAGCAGGCGATGTGGCTTGACGAGCATCTTGATCTTTCGTGCAATACAAAAGTTCAGGAGATCGTACCCCTGCCGGACGGCTCATATCACCTTGATACGACAATCGGTGCTATCGAATGTACATATCTGGTTGCAGCACCGGGAAGATCAGGTGCCGAATGGTTCTCTGAACAATGCCACAGGCTAAAACTTCCTATGATTAACAATCAGGTTGACATTGGTGTGCGGGTTGAACTGCCGGCGATTGTTTTCAAAGATATTACAGATGCGATGTATGAAGCTAAGCTGCTGTACAGGACAAGGCAGTATAAGGATGTCGTCCGCACATTCTGTATGAATCCGTACGGACATGTCGTTACTGAAAATACCGACGGTATTATCACAGTAAACGGACACAGCTATACAGATCCTGCACTGCGAAGTGAAAACACCAACTTTGCACTTCTTGTAAGCAACAAATTTACGACACCCTTCAATGAACCCTACCAGTACGGCAAGCGGATTGCATCACTTTCCAACATGCTCGGCGGCGGTATCATGGTACAGCGGTTCGGTGACCTGATCGACGGCCGCCGTACTAACTCGCATCGTCTGCCTCAAGGGTTTGTAAGGCCTACGCTCGATGCGGTTCCGGGTGATCTTTCCCTTGTTCTTCCCAAGCGTCATCTAGACAACATCATTGAGATGATTCAGGTGCTCGATAAACTGGCTCCCGGGACAGCCAACCAGGATACCCTGCTGTACGGCGTAGAGGTTAAGTTCTACAGTGCACGTCTCCGCCTGACATCCGAACTCGAGACAATCCTGCCGAATTTCTTCGCTATCGGAGACGGCGCCGGCATTACACGAGGATTATCACAGGCCGGGGCGAGCGGCGTACAGTCGGCGCGTGCCATTCTAAAAAGGATGTCATAAAATATTTGTTTACATAATTGCGTTCGTATGATAAAATTTTTAAGTATTTTGCCGTGGTCACAGTTTCTGGATCGTCCGACCAGATACTTTGCTACAGGATAACGATGGAGGTATATTATGGACAAGGTTAACAAGGCTGAAATTATCAAGGAATATGGTCTTAAAGAGGGTGACACCGGATCCCCGGAAGTTCAGATCGCTATTTTGACCGCACGCATCAACCACCTGACCGAGCACCTGAAGGCTCACAAGAATGACCACCATTCCAGAAGAGGACTTCTGATGATGGTTGGACAGAGAAGAGGCCTTCTTGATTATCTGGCCCGCATCGACGTAGAGCGCTACAGAACAGTTATTGCCAAGCTCGGTATCAGAAAGTAAGCAGCATATATTTCAAGAGAGGTGAGCTTCACAGCTCACCTTTTTTTGAAATTTTATAGAATAAACCCCAAATTCGGTGACATAAGGTATAATGTTACCAGTACAGCTACACAAAGTCATGAGATTGGGCCGTAGAGGGTAGGTTGATGAATCGTTCTTCAAAATATTGATAATTAGAACGATGCACGAATCTACAAGCTACCGCCCTGGATGACTAAGGTATAATTTTTTATTTCCAGGAGGTATTTTATGGAAAAAATTTTTCAAATGACACTGGCCGGGCGTCCACTTATCGTGGAAACCGGCAAACTCGCCCAGTTCGCCAATGGCTCGTGCCTGATTCGTTATGGTGAGACAGTCATTCTCTCATCAGCAACGGCTTCACTCTCACCCAGGGACGGTATCGACTTTTTCCCTCTTTCCGTTGACTATGAAGAGAAGCAGTATGCAGTCGGCAAGGTTCCCGGCGGATACATCAAGCGTGAAGGAAGACCTTCTGAGAAGGCAATTCTGACTTCCCGCGTAATTGACCGTCAGATTCGTCCTCTGTTTCCCAATGACCTGAGAAATGATGTTGTTGTAAACAACCTTGTCATGTCCGTTGATCAGGACTGCTCTCCTGAGATTGCCGCAATGATCGGAACCTCGATTGCAATCGCTACCTCTGACATTCCGTGGGCAGGTCCTACGGGCGGTATTGTTCTCGGCCTGATCGGCGATGAAGTTGTCATCAACCCGACGGAAGAACAGAGAGATGCTAGCCGCATGTATGTCACACTCGCCGGAACCATGAAGAAGATCTGTATGGTTGAAGCCGGTGCCAATGAAGTTGAAGACGAGACAATGCTCGCTGCAATTGAAATCGGACACAAAACAATTCAGGAAATTGTCGAATTTGTTGCCGGCATCGTTGCTGAGATCGGCAAACCCAAATTCACCTATAAGTCTTCAGCCGTTCCGGAAGAAGTTTTTGCATACATCAAGGCATATGCCTGGGATGACATGAGGAAGGCTGTTCTTTCTGATGACAAGAGCGTTCGTGATTCACAGGTTGCCGTTCTTACAGAGAAGGTTAAGGCTTATCTCACTGAGACCAATGAAAGCTATCTTCCTTACGTCGGCGAATCCATTTATAAGCTTGAGAAGAAGGTTGTAAGAGATTACCTTTTCCGTGAACATATTCGTGTTGACGGCCGTCCTCTTGACCAGATCCGTCCTCTTTCCTGCGATGTCGGAATCCTGCCCCGTGTTCACGGCACAGGCCTTTTCCAGCGCGGACAGACTCAGGTGCTTACTGCCTGTACGCTCGCGCCTCTTTCCAAGTCTCAGACACTTGATGGTATTGACGGCGATGATACCAAGCGCTATATGCATCACTACAACTTCC
>DIEQ01000016.1:11926-22151 GCA_002418705.1 Mageeibacillus sp. UBA5770
AAATCGGACACGGCGCCCTTGCTGAGAGATCCCTGCTTCCGGTTCTTCCTTCTGAAGAAGACTTCCCTTATGCGATACGTACTGTCTCCGAGATCCTGATGTCTAATGGATCCACTTCCCAGGGTTCTGTCTGCGCAAGCACACTGGCTCTCATGGATGCCGGTGTTCCGATCAAGCGTCCGGTGGCAGGTATTTCGTCCGGTCTTATCGTCAACGAAGAGAATGAGGATGATTTCCTCGTATTCATGGACATCCAGGGCATCGAAGATTTCTTTGGTGATATGGACTTCAAGGTTGCCGGTACAGAGCTTGGAATCACATCCATTCAGGTTGACATCAAGGTTGACGGACTTTCGATCGAAATTATCCGTCAGGCTTTCGAGATGACAAAGAAGGGGAGACTGCAGATCATCAATGAGGTCCTGCTTCCCTGCCTTCCTGCACCTCGTACAGAGATGTCCAAATATGCTCCCCGCATCATCCAGACACAGGTACCGATCGACAAGATCCGTGAAGTTATCGGATCCGGCGGAAAAGTCATCAACAAGATCATTGCCGACACCGGCGCTCAGATCGATATTAATGACGACGGCCGCATCTTCATATCAACACCTGATGCCCAGAAGGCCCAGAAGGCCCTCGCAATCATCAACGGCATTGTTAATGATCCTGAAGTCGGACAGGTTTTTGACGGTACTGTGACGCGTCTGATGGCATTCGGTGCCTTCGTCGAGTTCCTGCCCGGTAAAGAAGGTCTCGTCCACATCTCCAAGATGGCATGGAACCGTGTCGACAAAGTCGAGGATGTTGTAAAAGAAGGCGATAAAGTTAAGGTTAAGGTTCTTGAAGTTGACAGTCAGGGACGCATCAACCTTTCCATGAGAGACGCTACTGAGAAGCCGGAAGGTTTTGTTGAGAGCGCAGAGCCGCCTCGCCGCCCAATGGGTGACCGTCCTATGGGTGATCGTCCCAACCGCGAGCGCAGAGACAGCTTTGGAGGACACGGCGACCGCCCGATGGGTGACCGTCCTGACCGTGGACCTCGTCCTGACCGCGGACCCCGCGACGACCGTGGTCCCCGCAGCAATGACCGCGGACCGGCACGTCCTGACAGCAGAGAGAGAAGAGATTCTTTTGAACCCCGCAAAGACACCGTAACAAGCCCCGAAGAAGAAGCCCCTCGTCCGGGCGCCAGATCAAGAGATTTTTGATCGACTGATTCAATAATATAAACAGACTCCCGGTTGTTCCTATTCCTGCGTGCAGGGTAGGACGACCGGGAGTTTTTGTTTCATAAATGATAAATAGAAAAGCCCGTTTGTGGACAGTATGAATGAAACTGTACACAAACGGGTTTGATTCTCTGTGAATGGATTTGGTTACGGAAATTATTTAGCAGCTATGGATTTGCGGTACTTTTCACTTTCCCAGTTGCTGATGAAATCTTTACCGGCTTCATTCATCGTATTAACGGTGTATCCGGCTGATTTAATTGTCAGGGTGATGAAAAGGATTGCGGTCAAGGTCTCTTCAATTGTCTGGGCTTCGTTTTGGCTGCAGCTGTAAAGGACTTCGCCTGTCTCGCGGAAGATCATTGCTTTCGCTGTAATCTCTCCTTTGTAATCGGCGAGTGTGCCTGCTTCTACGACAGCCATCTGGCCGGCAAGGAACACTAGCTGATCCGGGTACAAGGCCTGAGCTGTGAATAGATCCAAGTCCCAGGAAGTGTTGAGAAGACGGTCTTTGAGCCAGGGAGTCGAAGAAGCGAATGTGTTGGATGATTCGTCTCCGGATACGGAAACAACTTGAATCTCCGGCCAGTCTTTCTCACTGATGCCAAAGAAGGCTGCTATTGCGTCGTTGACTTTGGCATGTAGCGCAAGGCATACATCAGCATCGTCGGAGGTTGCAATCAGACCATGATTTTGCATGAAAATTACGGATGGCTGTTTGCCTGCGGCGTCTGCTGCATTTTTCCGGGCTGCGTCGATTGCAAATGTCAGCTGTGCGCCCGGGTTGATATACGGTACAAAAGCGAAAATTTCGCCGAGGTCTGACATGATGCGGGCAGCTAATTCAGGGCCTTCTGCAGCGCATGTAACCAGATTGGCATACACAGGGTGTGTATGAAGGACATAAGTGTCAAGCAGGGAATGAAAGCCTGCTTCGACGGAAGGCCTCAGAACCGGTATGCCCTCAACAACGGCGGCCGCTGCTTTTGCCTCGTCAGAACCTGATTTTTCGACATCTTCAAGGGAAGACGGATCCGTATTCTGATAGAAAGACTTCAGCTTGGAATAATCCAAAACTGCATAGGCGGCATCTGGTGCAATCTGGTCAAGCCGGAAACCGGATGCCTTGATCGCCATCAGCTGATCATCCAGTTTGCACGATGTGTTTCCGCCGCCGCCCTGGACATAATCTGAACGGCTTCCCGCTGAACGGGACATACGGGTAAAGTTAGCAAGGCGCTCTTCAAAACGAACGAGAAAAGTGTTTTGCGTATCAGTCATGGCTCATACCTCCAACCTAAGGGTAAATAGGTGAAATTAATCTGCTTTTTTTGAGTATAGATTCATTGCTGCATCCCGGAAAAAAACAATACGGTCGTTAAGAGACGGCATTTTAGCGGTAACCTTTTCGGCAAACATTCCCTTGTTCAGCTGTTCTGATGCCAGTCTTTCATGACCGATCAGGGCCCATGCTGCGTCATAGAGATTCGAGAACATCGGATCACGCATGGCTTCACAGATAAACGCCTGACGAGGCTGATTGATGTCTTCGCCGCTGATTTGGAATAATCCGTGTTTATCACACAAAGCGCGAAGCCGCACAAGCTGCTCTTTAGAATTTCTTGAGGGCATGTAGGTTACAGCCGTGAAGCCGACCTCCTTAATAACGTCAAACAATTCATCAAGATAACTATCCTCGAAGGTCTGTGCCTTCTTGTCTCCTGTTACGGAGCTTGTAATATCTCCGAGATAGGGATAGGCAAGAACAATTCCGTGCATTCTGGCAAAAGCAGCCACTTCGGCGATCGGAGGACATTCATCTATGGCAGGAAGATAGAACTTCTCGACCATATCGCTCTTAAGAAGGCCTAAGAGGTCATATGCCTGATGTGGATTTGAGGGATCTGTGAGCATGGCTGCCATTTTGTCTGATACCTTTAAGCTGAGGGGGCCTGTCAGAAAGTCAATGAGTGAGGCATCGGTCCCAAAGCGGTCGATCAGCTTTTTGGCAACAGCAAACAATAAATGGCGTTCAGTTACACTGCCGCCCTTTGTAGACCAGGAAAGCGGAAGGACATCTTTATCATAATTAATGACTAATCCGGCAGGTGCGAGCAGTTCGTTGAGACGAACGGTCATCTGCCGGTTGCGCTGGCCGCGAGCCTTGCTGATCGGCTTGAAAAAATGCTCAAGCGACTTTGTCTGGCTGTGGGGGACACCGTGAAAAGCAATATAGGCTACAGTATCCTGATCCGGGTTGTTGATCCTTCGTCCCGCAAGGGGGGTTCCTGCAAAGGAAGCACGGCATTCAGCACCGATAGTGGTGGGAATACCCATAATCTGACCGGCGGCTGTAAATTCAAGAGCGCCGGATATTGAATCATGATCCATGAGTCCGGTCGTTGAAAGGCCGGCCATGTAGGACATCCAGACAGCTTTTGCAGGTGAATAAGGTGAAAAGGAGTATTCGGTATGAATATGATTGTTGACATCACGACCGAAAGCCGGACGGGAGATTACTCCCTCGTCCAGCTTTTCGGTGAGCTGCTTCAATGCATCAAGTCGATCAATCATTTCGGGACTGTTGAGCTGTGTTATTAAATCCTGAACATTATCTTGACTCATAGCATAACCTTTCTTGCAGTTCGGTCGGAGCCTTTTATCAGACTCCGAGTTTATTGCGGCGGATCATTTCTACATCTGTGAAGCTCTTATCGGCAACAAATCCCGGAAGCGGCTGAATTCTCTCGTGGAAAATATCAACAAACCAGCTGGCCTGCGGGAAGAAGGAATCCTCAAGCTCATAAGCAGGAGTAATCCAGTTGCGTGAACCCAGAACTACAACCGGTGCATCAAGATCATCGAAGCATAGATCGCCGATGTTTCTGGCAAGTTCGCTCAGGTAGGAACCGCGGTCGCATGCATCGCCGGCGACAATGATCTTACCTGTCTTTTTAACGGATTCGATAACTTTGTCATAATTGAAGGGAACCATCGAACGCGAGTCGATGACTTCGACAGAGATGCCGTATTTCTCTTCAAATATTTTGGCGGCTTCAAGGGCACGGTAGAGAGTAGCGCCGATCGTAAGAATCGTCAGATCTTTACCAACTTTCTTGACATCAGGCTCGCCGATTGCAATCTCGTAGCTCTCTGTCGGGACACCGCCCTCATGGAACTGCTCAGCAATGTCATAAATACGCTGGCTTTCAAAGAAGATGACAGGATCAGTGCCGTTAAGTGCTGCTGTCAGCAAGCCTTTGCAGTCATAAGGAGTAACAGGGAAGACAACCTTGAGACCGGGAACCTGTGTGCAAAGCGAGGTCCAGTCCTGTGAGTGCTGAGCGCCGTATTTGGATCCGACGGATACACGCAGTACGACAGGCATCTTGAGGATACCGGCAGACATGGCCTGCCATTTCGGAAGCTGGTTTAAGACTTCATCACCGGCACAGCCGAGGAAATCGGCATACATCAGTTCGATCAGTGCGCGGCCGCCGCTCATGGCATAACCAACGGCTGTTCCGACAATGGATGCTTCTGCGATAGGCGAATTAAACATGCGGTGATAAGGAACGGATTCGGAGAGCCCGCGATATACGGCAAAGGCACCGCCCCAGTCACGATTCTCTTCGCCGTATGCGATAAGTGTGGGATCTTCATAGAATTTGTCAATAATGGCCTCGAAAAGCGCATCACGCAGCTGGAATGCCTTGTTCTTGGAAACAGGCTTGCCATTTTCGTCGTAGGCAAAACGAACTTTTTTAGCGATTTGCTGCACGCGGACAATATCTTCCTTCTTCATGTTCATCTCTGCCGGACGGTCTTCCATTTTTGGCATATGAAGGTTGGAGAACATGATCTTCTCAATGGCATCCGGAGTCTTTGCGAGGTTCATACGGGGAGAGAGTTCAGGATTGATGGCCAGACGGACTGCATCTGTTATGGTACGGATTACAAATTCGTCAACTGCGTCAAAATCTTCCGACGATGAAAGACCCGCAAGGATCATATCCGCTTTAAAGGCTGCGATGGAATCCTGGCCCATCCATTCTTCTTTTTCTTCCTGTGTACGGTAAGAGTCGGCATCGGAAGGGGAATGACCGGAATAACGATAGGTAAGCGTATCAAGAAGTACGGGGCCTTTTTTCTCTTTAAGGATCTGGATTTTTCTTTCCATTGCGTCAATAACAGCAAGAGGATTGTATCCGTCGATACGCTCTGCATGCATCTGCTCGGGATTTATGCCTGCACCGATACGGGCGAGGAAATCGTAACCCATTGTCTCGCCGCGGGTCTGGCCTCCCATTGCATACTGGTTATCCATAACATTGAAAAGAATCGGCAGACCGCCCTGCATGTCATTTTCCCAGAGTGTGCGGTACTGGTCCATAGCAGAGAATACCATGCCTTCCCATACGGGGCCGCGGGCCATGGAACCGTCTCCGATATTACAGACTACGATACCCGGCTTCCTGTTGACTTTTTTGAAGAGTGCTGCGCCTGTAGAGATAGTGGCAGAACCTCCGACAATTGCATTGTTGGGGTAGATGCCGAAAGGGAGGAAGAAGGCATGCATGGAGCCGCCCAATCCTTTGTGGAAGCCTGTCTCTTTGGCGAAAATCTCAGCGAGGGCACCATAAACAAGAAAATCGATAGCCAGCTCTTTAACGGAACGATCTTTTCCTTCGTTGGCCTTTTCAATAACTTTCCAGGCAGCTCCATCAAGGAAATTCTCCATGATGGCAAGAAGTTCAGCATCGCTGAGCTTGTTGATGGAGGAGAGACCCTTGGCAAGGATTTCGCCATGACTGCGGTGAGAACCAAAGATGAAATCATCAGTTGTCAGATGGTAAGCCTGGCCGACGGACGATGCCTCCTGACCCATGGAAAGGTGGGCAGGGCCCGGATTGTTGTAATCCAAACCGTTATACGCATTTGTTGTCTTCACGGAATAAAGCATGGTTTCAAATTCGCGGATCATTCGCATATCGCGATAAATACGCATAAAATCTTCCTTGCTGAATTTTGCTTTTTCATCACCGGGCTTATTCTGGTACTGGTTGACCGGGATGTCCTGGAACTTAATCCAGCTTGGCTTTCTTACGTCTTCAGGCTTGATGTAGAGTTGCTTTGTCATGATATTACCTCCGATTATTTATCCTGCTGTCAGCGGACTGCTGCAGCTTGTGTGGTTGTTTTCCGGATCAGTTATGTTGAAAAATGGCTTCTCGGATGACTTCGCTGACGGTCGGGTGCGGAAAAACGAGTTCCTTGATATCATCAATGCGCATTTCAGATTCAACCATTATGCACGCTGACATAATTATCTCAGAAGCATAGCTGCCAAGGAGGTGACAGCCCAGAAGACGCTGGCGGTCCTTGTCAATCAGAATTTTGATGATTCCTTCACCGCCCTCATTTTCAGCCATATAGCGGCCGCTGAAGTTCATGGTAAGGACCCGCTTTTCGTAATTGAAACCCTTCTCGATACAGGATTCTTCTGTTTCACCGACAAAAGCCATTTCCGGACTTGTATAGAGTACGGAAGGCATAGCCTGATAACGCATGGTGTCTTTCTTGCCGAGTATTGTATTGACGGCAACTTCGGCCTCACGGTAAGCGGCATGTGCAAGCATCCAGACACCGTTTACATCACCGACTGCGTATACGCCGGGAACGTTGGTTCTGCCCTGGGCATCCGTAACAATTCGGCCGCGCTCAACGAGTACGCCAATGTTCTCAAGTCCAAAGCCCTGTGAAACGGCACGACGGCCTATGGAGAGAAGTGTTTTGGCTGCAGCAGAGGTTTTTGTCTCGCCTTCAAGTGTAGTGTATGTTACCTGGCCGTTTCCGACACCGGTAACCTTGCAGTTCAGGTTGAAAGTAATGCCCTTTTTGGTGAAAATCTTCTGAAGGAGGGTAGAGAGCTCGCGGTCTGCCGGGCCGGCAATATGATCGAGCATTTCGATTACGGTTACCTTGCTTCCTGCTGTATGGAAGTAACAGGCCATTTCAAGTCCGATAACGCCTCCGCCGACAACAACCAATGATTCAGGAATTGTCGTGAGATCAAGGATTTCACGGTTTGTCATGACGGTTCCATCGAGGATACCATCCTTAACACCGGGAATCGGAGGGACAACAGCTTCGGAACCTGTTGCAATGACAAGATTCCTGGCTTCAAAAACTTCTTCGCCGACAGCCACGCGGATAATACCGTTTTCGCGGCCGAGAATCGTACCGAAACCATCCTTTATTGTTACGTGATTGCTCTTGAGTGTATGTTTAATTCCGTTGACAAGGTTTTTAACGACCTTGTTTTTGCGGGTAACAACAACTTCCTGATTCAGTTTTGCATTCTCTGTGGTTACTCCGTATTTTTCACCGTGATTTGCATAATCGAAAATCTTGGCGCTGTTGAGCAGAGTTTTTGACGGTACACAGCCTTCGTTCAGGCAGACGCCGCCTATCTTGTTTTTCTCAATGAGAAGAACGGAAAGACCTGCTCCGCCTGCGCGTTCGGCGGCCATATATCCGCCCGGGCCACCGCCCAATACAAGTAAATCGTACATTTCAGACCTCCTTTATTGCATCAGCAGCAGTGAAAAATTCTCCAGCGTCTTAACAAGGTCCTTGAGGAACTTAGCTGCCGGAGCACCGTCAAGTGCGCGATGATCGAATGTGAGTGAGAGACCCATAGCCGGATATCCCTTGAGTTCACCATTTACTTCGCGGACTCTGGTCATGATCGTATCAACACCCAGGATACAGGTCTGCGGAGGATTGATGACTGGCGTGAAAGACTCGATACCCATGGTTCCGAGATTAGTGACTGTGAATGTTCCGCCCTTTAATGCGTCCGGGCTGATTGTGCCCTTCTGACAGGCAGCAACAACTGTCTTGACTTCAGCCGACAAAGCAGAAAGGTTCATGAGATCGGCGTTGAAAACGGTAGGTACCATAAGACCGCGGGGTGTATCAACGGCAACTCCCAAATGTACGTGATTGAAGAAAGTCATTTTCTCGTCATCATAGTGTGCATTACAGGAAGCATGACGGCTGAGGACGCGAGATGCTGCATAAAGAATGATATCATTTAATGTGGGTACATTTTCTGCAAGTGTAAAGCCCTGCTCGGCTTTGAGGCCGGAATCTCCGGCTTTCTTGAGCCTTGCGCGAAGAGCGAGGACATCACTGGCGTCAAAACTCGTGTTAAGAGTGAGCTGAGCCATCTGGGAGAGGGAAGCCTGCATGGAACGGGCAATAACCTTACGGATATTGCTGTGCTTTTCCGTGTAGCTTTCCGGACCGGAAACAACGGCTGCCGGGGCTGATGCCGGAGCTGCCTGAACATCTGCAGAAGGTCCTTTGGAGAGGTCGCTTATGCTGACGCGCCCGCCCAGACCGGTTCCCGTTACGTCTGCTGAGTATGCCTTGCCTGCTGCGGATGTGGCTAATTTGCCGGAAGCAATGAGATCAAGTACATCGCGCTCAATGACACGTCCCTTCGGACCGCTTGACTGGGCAAAACGCAGATCCGCTCCGCTCTTGTCAGCAAGAATACGGGCTCTCGGGCTTATTGCACCAGGTAGCTCGCCGGCCTCTTCAGTAGAAGTCAAAGCTGCAGGTGCTGCTGCGGCTGGGGCTGCGGCTGTAACAGGAGCAGCTGCTTCTGCTGCAGGTGCGGCTGTTTCGGCAGGTGCAGCTTCGCCGTTCGGATTGAATTCAGCAGTTGATTCGCCGGGCTGTCCGATTACACAGACATTCATAAGGCACGGAACATCATCACCCTCTGCAAAAAAGACTGCTAATATGGTTCCGTCAACTTTTGACGTCTCATCAAATGTTGCCTTGTCGGTTTCATACGTGAAAAGCAGATCGCCTGCTTTTACAGAATCACCCTGCTGTTTGTGCCATTTGCCGATGATACAGCTTTCTACTGACTGACCTTGTCTGGGCATGATTACTGGTGTTGCCATGATTATTCCTCCTTATTTGAGCATGTTCTGTCCGCCGGTGACAGGAATTGCCTGGCCGGTTTCATAGAGCTGTTCTACACAATATGTGATGGCCCGTGTTACGTCGGCAGGGGAGCATCCTCTGCGCATGGGCACCTTGGCTACATAGAAATCATATACGTCCTGAAAAGTCTTGGCGCCGGGAACCTTGCCTGCATTGAGATATTGAACAAAAAGTCCTTTTTCAGGATCGCTCCACAGAGGGCCTTCATAATAGTTGCCCGGGCAGATCGCATTCACTTTGATGCGGTCTTCAACCAGCTCTTTTGCAAAGCTCTGTACAAGACCGATACCGCCGAATTTTCCTCCGGCATAAGCGAAATTCTTGTTCGAACCCTCAAGGCCGGACTTTGAGTTGATCTGTACAATATCTGAAGTGTAGGAAGGATTATAACGGGCCTGAATCTTCATCGGGCGTGAACCGTATTTCGTTACAAGGAAAAAGGCAGTATAGTTAATTTTTGTGACAAATTCGAAATGCTGAAGTGACATTTCTTCGAGTCCGCCTGCACGAAGTACGCCTGCGTTACTGACAAGCAGATCAAGTCCGCCGAACTTCAGGACGATATTCTCCATCAGAGCCTGAACTGAAGCTTCATTGCCGACATCAACGGACAGGGCAAGGGAGGCAGTGGAACCATACTCGGCATTGAGCGAGGAAGCAACAAGTTCTGCCTGGGGAAGATTTAAGTCAGCGATAACTACGTGGGCACCTGCAGCTGCAAGTTCGCGTGCGATTCCTTCGCCGAATCCCTGAGCTCCGCCTGTTACAAGGGCAACCTTACCGTTGAGGCGAGTGCCTGCGGCTGTCGTTCCAGGGACTGTAAGTGTGAACGATCCAAGGCCTGATATGACAATATTCTTAATACTATGTCCGGCAGCAAGACTCTCCTGCAAAAGACTGCACACTTCAGACACATCTGATGCATCGGATGTATCGAGAATAAGGGCGTCCCCAACATCTGCCCCGGA
>DIEQ01000075.1 GCA_002418705.1 Mageeibacillus sp. UBA5770
TGCAAATGAAGCTGGAAAATCTGCCTCCCGACTACACATATACGCAGACAAAAGATGACGAAGAGATTCTCTATGATGCTTTACAGCAGAAATTGAGGTGCATTATGCAGACGCAAGCAATCAGGTTTAAAGATGGCTGGTATATCAAAGAATTGCCCGGTGTGGCGGATATACAAAAGGATACGATAATGATTGATGTTGCTATAGCAGAGCAGGATATGACTGAACTGGATTATAAACAACAGCGCGAGCTTGCTGCAATGGATAAATATTTGGTCAAAAGAAACCGTGAGGAAATACGGCAAACTTATATGAGCAGAAATCTGGAATTTCGGAGGAAACACGGCATTGTTTCCACCAATTTCAGCGAGGCAATGAAGGCACTGTAATGTATTTATTTGACAATAACTTTATCATAGACATTGTTTCCAAGCGCAAAGGCGTCAGTGAATATTATTTTGATATACTTGTTTATTGCCTGAAAGAGGAAATAGCCTGCATCGCCGCATCGCAGCTGCACAATCTGCGTTATGTGATCAAAAAGAATTACGCCGAGCATTATGAGGATTATCTTGCGTTGGAGAAGCGCCTAAGGATTCTCAAGACGCCTTCTTATTTGGATTTTGAAAACAAAATGGCCCAAGCCGATATGGAGGATTATCTTATTGATATCTCTGCCAGGGCTGTGGGTGCTAAGATCGTCACCTTAGACAGGCAATTTTTGGCGCTATCCGACCAGGCAATTCATCCGGAGGATTTTTACGCCATAGTGGAAAAAGCGGAAACCGCGACGATTCCTTTTTTGGATATCAAACAGATTACGATGAAGCAATTGAGTGGAATGGAGCAGGCTTTTGATAGGACTGTCGCTTCTGGCAACTTTATTCTTGGCAGTGAAGTCAAGGCTTTTGAAGAAGAATTTGCCGAATATTGCGGTGTGCAGCATTGTATTGGGGTTGGCAACGGCCTGGATGCCCTTCATTTGATTCTTCGGGCAATGGATATCGGGGAAGGTGATGAAGTTATTGTGCCGTCCAATACCTTTATCGCCACCTGGCTGGCCGTATCCTATGCCGGGGCCATACCCGTTCCGGTGGAGCCGGACGAGACAACATACAATATTGATCCCGCAAAGATTGAAGCGGCCATTACCAAGAAGACAAAAGCAATTATGCCCGTTCATCTTTATGGACAACCTGCGGACATGGATCTCATTTTGGAAATTGCAGCAAAATATCATTTGAAAGTCATTGAAGATGCCGCACAGGCCCATGGTGCGCGTTACAAAGGCAAAAGAACAGGTGGCTTAGGTGAAGCTGCCGGATTCAGTTTTTATCCGGGAAAGAATCTTGGAGCCTTTGGTGATGGCGGTGCTGTTACGACCAATGATTCTACAATCGCAGAAAAGGTTCGGCAATTGAGGAATTACGGTTCTCAAATAAAATACGCTCATGATGTTCAAGGATTCAATTCGCGTTTAGATGAGCTGCAGGCCGCATTTTTGCGTGTTAAGTTACGACATCTTGATGAATGGAATTCGCGCCGCCTTGAACTGGTTGACTACTATCGGCGTTGCCTTGCCGGGACGAAGGTATTGCTTCCTGAAATACCTGTTGGATTGGAATCAGTTTTCCATCTCTTTGTCATACGGACAACTCATCGTGATGATCTGCAAGCCGGATTGAAAGCAGTCGGGATAGAAACACTGATCCATTACCCCACGCCGCCACACAAACAAGGCGCATACAGTACCATGCAAAACCTTAACCTGCCGATTGCGGAACGCATGTCGCAAGAAGTACTGAGTCTACCCATGGGACCGCATTTATCAAGTGTTATGGTGGAGGAAGTTACCCGGCATGTAATACGGATATTAAAGCCTTATTGCTTATGAACATTCTCTGTCTATGTCAAATAATTGAGGCTGGAGACGGCGCCGGTTCGGAAAGACATTTTTATTTTTGTAAATACGCGGCGCGCAAGGGGCACCAGGCAACAGCTATCACCAGCAATGTCGATTATAAAAATGCCCAGGTTAAATTTTCCGGCACAGCAGGTACCATTACACAAACCATCGAAGGCGTCGATATCCATTATGTCTATTCCTATGCTAACTTTCGCGGCAGTTTCATTAAAAGATTTTACTATTATTTAACTTATTTTTTTTCATCAATTATCCAGGCTTTAAAGATAGGCAAGCCCGATGTAGTTTATGCGGTTTCAACACCCTTAACCGTTGGGTTGCTGGGATATATCATTTCACGTTTGCGGGGCGTACCCTTTGTTTTTGAAGTAACCGATCTATGGCCCGAGGCGGCGGTAGAATGTGGTGTGGTGAAAAATAAAGGGCTGATCAAACTGGCTCATTGGCTGGCGATGTTTTGCTATAAAAAATCGGCACACATTATCGGTCTTGGCCGTAGTATGTGTGACGCCATTGTTGCTAAAGGCATAGATAAAGATAAAGTCTCGTTAATTACCAATGGAGTCGATCTCTCATTATTTCATAACAGAGAGCCAAACGATACGAGACGGCTTGAAATACGTACACGCTGCGGCTTCGGCGACCGGTTCGTAGCTATGTATATGGGAGCACATGGCGCTTACAATGCCCTCGATACTATTATCGATACCGCTTTGATACTAAAGGATGATCCACGGTTCTTATTTGTTTTGATCGGCGATGGCGATGAAAAGTCCAATCTGCAGAAACGTGTTTCCGATAATCATCTTGCCAATGTCATTTTTTTACCGCCAATGCCTCGCGTTGATTCTCCAGATATGTTATCTGCCGCCCATGCTTTTGTGTTACCCAATCGAAAAGGTGACTTTTTTACAGGGAATCTTCCTAATAAACTGTTTGATTTTCTTGCCTCGGCAAGGCCTGTTGTTGTAGCAGGCGCAGGGGAATCTCCTGAACTGGTCATGGCTGCTGGCGCCGGAAAGTGTGGAGCTGCAGAGGATAGCCGTGCCATGACAAATTCACTTATTGAATTGGCGGAAACATCAGTAGATGAGCGAATGACGATGGGGAAAAAGGGGCGCGATTATGTATTGACGCATTATGATCGTAACCAACTCAGCGAGCGATTCCTGGCAATTCTTTCTGGTGCTGTAAAAGGTTAGCATTTATGAAGCAATTCAGTTTGAAGGATTCAACATTATCGGTGGAGTCTCCCCCTACTTTCCGTATCCGCAAGGCCAAAGATGCGGACATCGACATGCTGACCGCTATACACTTGAGGAGTTTCGATGCACGGGACCACTTGGTTGTCCGGCTTGGTAAAAAATATGTAAAGGCCATGTATAAGTTCTTCATTAATTCTCCCTATACGTATGTACTTCTCGCTGAGGACAGCGAGAAATGCCTTGGATTGATCGGCGGTAGCGATCGAATGTATAATGGGCTATTGTTCCGTGCTACTTTGCGCCAAGCCATCATTGGTATAATCACCCATCCGTGGCTAATGTTCGACAGGGAATTGATCGAACGATTCCTTAAAATCATCACGAGAAAAAAGCTTTTCGGTGAAACAACTGCCCATGAGACGGGTGTGGGATACCTTGCTTTTTCTGGGATAGAAACCTCCGCACGTGGTATGGGGCTCGGAAATGCACTTTACCGCCAGGCTATGTTGGAATGCATCGACCTTGGGTGCAAGAAAGTTCGTTTAGGTGCTCGTCCTAAGACGAACATCGGGCCGACGAAGATTGCTCAGCGCTATGGCTTCAGAGTTATCCCCGAACTTGAGACAGATGTCATAAGATTCTGGGAGGGTGAAGCAGGCACGATTAAGGAAATCATCCAGAAGGAGCTCCAAGACACTAGCCAATTACAGAGATGAACATCTCCTAAATGTGCTATGGTTTTTTCTTCTAACGCGTACCAGTGAAAAAGAAGGCTACCAAAACCTGTTGAAACGGATATTTGATTTTACAGTTTCTTTAGTTTCTCTTATTTTATTATTGCCGTTTTTCATATTGATTATGGCGGCAATCATAATTTTTGACAGCCGTCCTGTTTTATTCAGACAGGCGCGTATCGGCATTAATGGTTCCGATTTTTTGCTTAATAAATTCAGGACGATGCGTGTGGTACGGGGGGCTGCGTCCGGCACATTTGATGCGGGTGATACGTCGCGCATTACAAAAATCGGCGCTTTTCTGAGAAAAACCAAACTGGATGAACTGCCCCAGTTGTGGAACGTATTTAAAGGTGATATGTCGCTTGTCGGTCCGCGCCCGGAAGTGCGCAAATGGGTGGACGCTTATCC
>DIEQ01000139.1 GCA_002418705.1 Mageeibacillus sp. UBA5770
CTCCGTTTATGGTTACATTGCCTTCAGCCTTGATTGCTTTCATGCTGTCAGATGCGGAGCTTCCTCCGCCGGTGGTAATCGCAACATCTCCGCTTAAGATAAGTACACTTGTCTGTGCCTGTATGCCGTCATTGCCCGAGGTTATGCTGAGCGTACTGTTTTCAAGTGCAACGAAGCCTCTTTCGGCATCTTCTTCGTTTGAGGACTGCATGCCGTCGCTCGCGGCGACGATTGTTATGTCTGCGTTTTTCACAGCGATGCTGTCTTTGCCGCGAATCCCGTCGCCGGCTGCATCGATGGTGATATTCCCACCCGTGATTACAAGTTCGTCCTTGCAGTTGATTCCGTGCTTATAATTTGCCTTTACCGAAAGTAAACCATTTCCGTTAACAGTAAGATCTGATTTGCTGAAAATAGCTGCATTCGGTTCGTCTGCTTCGGTGTCGGTAAGACTGTATGCTGTTTTGTCTGTAATCTTATTTTCGGTGCCGTCGGCCAGTATGATTACGGTTCTATTCGCGTTCATGACATAGATGGGGGCGCTGGTCGAACAGGTAATATCGGCTCCATTAAGGACCAGCCTTACATCCTGGTCTGCCGCATCAACGATGATCTGGCCATCCGTCAGAGTCCCGCTGACAACATAGGTGCCTGCAGAAGTGATCGTTATCGTATTTGTGTCAACCGTGGCTCCCTTGCCGTCAAAAGTGATCGAACTGCCGCTGAGAGTTATCCCCTGGGCCGTTTTGCTGTCCCATGTTGAATCTTCATCTTCCGCACTATATTCAACTGTAATAGGCGCCCAGACCGCTGCTGCTGCAACAGAATCGCCTGAAGCTGTTGTTCCGGCAATTGTCTGGGCTGTTGTCAGGGGTGAGACTTCTGAAGAACAGGCAGTCAGTATGGAAAGAGTAAAGAGAGTCGTAAGTACGACCGGGAATACTTTGCTTTTCTTAGTAAGTTTTATCTTTTTCACAATCATCATTTCCTCGCAATTTTTTGTTTTCGAATGTAATTTCTGTGTTCTATCTATATTATGAAAACTCTCAAGAATAAATTACGTGAAAACTGCGTGATAAGTTAGGCGCTTTTGCGCATGAAAGCAAGTAATTCCCGCAAAAAGTGTGTAAGTTATGATATGATAGGCAGAGCTAAACGTTACGCGACAGCGGTAAATCAATATGTATATATAACAAAATCCGGTCTCTATGTAAGAAGCGAGATACTCGGCATCCCATATGTCGATCCCGATTCAGGTAAATAATCCTCCTTACCTGAAATAAAACGAGGTGCTTCCTGTTAAGTTGACAGGAAGCACCTCGTTGTTTTTTTATGACACAGGAAATACACACACGAACAACAGACAGATCCTTAGCTGCCATTGCTCCGGTGACCTCCGCAAATTCCATACCTTATTCGTGCCGGCAAATCGATGAGTATAGTCAGGAATATTCTCTGGAAATGATCATCAGCATGTTCAATACCAGTTGGATAAGCCCGGCTTTTTCTGGACAATTTTGTCAGCATCCTGAATTTTTTCGTAGGTCTCTTTGTACTTGCCCAGGTATTCTTCCGGTGTCAGCGTGGCAGCATCCACATTCGCCTTGAGCCACATGATCGAAAGTTCATGGTATTTCTGAAGCTGAGACGGATATACATTAATTGATCCGCTAACGGATGTTTCGGGCATACATATCACCTCCGCACTTACCATAGATTATATCACTGTAACGTGTAAATTTATGTATTGAAATATTTCAAATATAGAATCCATTCTGTCGGCCTAACATTAATGCGTAAGAAAATTCGAACAATTATATGAATTCTGAATTTCGCGTGAACATAAGGTGTATAATAATATTAGATATTGCGAACAAATTCGAAGGTGTTACATGTGTAGAGGTGTTTTCGATCTTCCTACACATAGAAGGAGGGCAGCATGAACATGACTAAGAAAATGACCAAAAAGATTGGCATGATATTACTGGCCATTTGGCTTATCCTGACCGGACTTCTGCAGTTAGTCAAAGTAGATATACCCTATATCGGAGTTGTTATGAGCATACTTGCCATCGCTGCAGGCGTACTCATTTTACTTGATAAGTAGATACAGCCTCTGATCGGCACCATCCGGAAGCCCTTAATTCATGTTAAGCGGCTCATCCGGGTGGTGCTTTTTTTGTGTTTTTGGTAAGGTATGGGGAATACATAAAATTATGATGAAACGGGGATAACAATGGACAAACAAGAAGTCCTGCGCACATATTTTGGATTCTCCGGGTTCCGGGACGGGCAGGATGAGATTATCGACCGGATTTTAAGCGGGCAGGATGTCATGTGCATCATGCCGACGGGTGCGGGAAAGTCAGTCTGTTACCAGGTACCGGCGCTTCTTCTCGACGGTATAACAATTGTCGTATCCCCGCTGATTTCACTGATGAAGGACCAGGTGACTTCACTGATACAGGCCGGAGTACGGGCAGCATATCTCAACAGCTCACTTTCCGAAAAAAAATATGAGAAGGCGCTCCGCCAGGCATTTGACGGCATGTATAAAATCATCTATGTTGCTCCGGAGCGGCTTTTAACGAACAGCTTTATCGATTTTTCAAGGTCGGTAAAAATATCAATGGTCACCATCGACGAAGCCCACTGCGTCTCGCAGTGGGGACATGATTTTCGCCCTTCGTATCTCAAAATCGCCGATTATTTGGATCAGCTCAGCTATCGGCCGATCGTCAGCGCGTTTACGGCAACCGCAACCAAAGAAATCAGTGAGGATATAGTCAGGATATTGCGCCTGCAGGACCCATACCGGATTACCACCGGATTCAATCGTGAAAACCTGTATTTTGAAGTGCAGCAGCCGCTCGACAAGATGAAGTCACTTTTGGACATTGTGAATATGAACGAAGGAAAATGCGGAATCGTCTATTGTTCTACACGAAAATCCGTAGAAGATGTCAGTTCTGCCTTGTCACGAAAAGGGTTTTCCGTCACACGGTACCATGCCGGGCTCGAAGACACCGAGCGAAAAGAGAATCAGGAAGCTTTTGCAGGCGGCCTTGCGAAAATCATCGTTGCCACCAATGCATTTGGAATGGGGATCGACAAATCAGACGTCTCATTCGTCGTACATTACAATATGCCCAAAAGCATCGAGGGCTACTACCAGGAAGCGGGAAGAGCAGGAAGGGACGGCTCCCCGGCTCAGTGCGTCCTTCTCTACGACGTATCCGATGTCAAAATAATCAAATACATCATGGATCTGGCACCGGACAATCCTGTGCTTGACGAGGTCATGAGGCAGGCTGTCAAACAAAAAGAGCTCGAACGCCTCAATTACATGATTGAATACTGCAGCCGGAAAACCTGCCTGCGGGAATACATACTTGCCTATTTCGGAGCGAAATCCGGGAGCATCTGCGGTAACTGTTCGAACTGCAGGCGGGCTGCCAAACCCCTGCAGATCATTAAAATCGCACCCGGAGCCGTCGGTGAGGGGGCGGGCGTCCAGCCACAGTCTGCAGTGCCCCGTGCGGCGGAAACAGTCAGTGCCGCGGGGAAGAAGTCCTGTGTCTGCGATTCCCGGACGCCCGTAGATTTCTCCTTTGACATTGAATTATTTAAGAAACTCGGCGATCTTCGCATGATTTTTTCAAGAAGGGACCGCGTGTCGGCTGCTTCTGTTTTCCCGGACGAGGGAATACGTGAAATGTGCCTGCAGCTCCCAATGACCGAGAATGAACTTGTCAAAATCCCGGGGATAACCCTGTCGCGCAAGCAGAAATACGGCAAAGAATTTGTTGCCGTGATACAGGAACATCTGAAAAAATAATAAAAAGGGTACTAGACAAATCTCAAAACGCAGAATATAATGCAATTGTCACTACTGAATCGATGTGGGAACGTTCCTTTTTGTGAGTAGTGACGAATTTTTTTAAGAAATGTGGGAACATTCCCACAAAATCAAATCATAATATAAAACACGTAAGGTGGTGCTATATGTATTCAATTATCGATGTTGCAGAAAAGGCCGGCGTGAGCAAATCTACTGTTTCAAGAGTCATTAACAACAACGGCTTCGTCAAAGAGGAGACACGCCGCGCTGTTGAAGAGGCCATGAAGGAGCTGAATTATACGCCAAGTTATTTTGCACAGGGAATCCGTACAGGCAAGACAAAAACAATAGCATTCATCCATCCTGATTCAACCAACTTGTTCTATAACGAAATGCTGGTGGGAGTTGAAGAGGTTGCACTTGAAAAAGGATACATGGTTCTCATCTGCAACACGAATCGCGATCCCGAAAGCGAGATAAATTATGTCAGGGAACTTCAAAAAAGAAATATCGACGGCATCATATTTTCAACCTATCAGATGAATGACGAAAATCTTAAATACTTCTATCGGCTTTCCAAAACCCTACCGATGGTTTTTATGGACAACGTGTACACACATAACGAGGATGTTTCCGTGGTTATTTCTGAAGGCTATGAATCGAGCCGGCGTATTGTTCACCACCTCTACGAAAAAGGATGCCGACGGATTGCATACATCCGCATGCAGGATGTCGGAGTTGTAAACAATCGATATGAAGGATATATGAAGGGGCTTGAAGACTGCGGACTGAAATACGAGCCGGAACTTGTCCACGCTGCCGCCTATAAGGAAATTCACAAATCGCATATCAAAATGGGTATGGATGGCGCACAAAACCTGCTGAGTCTTCCTGAACCGCCCGATGCGATCATGGCCTCAATTGATACGATGGCCATTGGTGCCATGCGATACATACTTGATCAGGGCCTGCGGGTTCCTCAGGATATCAAGATTGTCGGCTTCGACAACATTGAACTTTCAACATTAATCAGACCCCGGGTATCGACAATTGCACAGCCGATCAGGAAGATGGGCGTTGAAGCTGCAAAACTGCTGATGTATAAGCTCCAGGTGGACAATGGATTCAATCAGCGAATTACGTTCGACCCGGAATTCATAGAACGAGAAAGCACTTAAACGTTGACCAGAATCATTGGAGGTGATGATAGAAAAATTAACCATTTAGTGATCTTACATTTATCCGAAAGAACGAGACAATTCAAAAATTTCAGGGGAAAAAATTGAAACCAATCATCGTAACCTTAAGGAGGAAAAGACATGTTTCTAAAGAAAATTTTCACTATTGCTATTTGTATGGTATTGATGATTACATCTGTTACGGCATGCTCAATGAACACACCGGGTGAAACAACAGCTGCTGCAACAACAACCGCAAAAGCAGCAGATTCATCAGCTGCAACGGCTGCCGCAACGGAAGAAACGACGAAAACGAACGATGGTCCTTATAAAATCGGTATGTCTACGCTCAATCTATCCAATCCTTTCTTTGTTGCATTAACAAATGCTGCCAAAGAATATGCGGAAGCAAACAATGCGGAGCTTTTTATCAATGACTCTCAGGACTCTCCTGAGAAACAAATCACAGCTCTTGAGAATTTTATTGCCAGCGGCTGTGATGCCATAATCGTAACAGCTGTTGATCCGGAAGCGATTATGCCCATTGTAAAAACGGCTCGTGATCAGGGAATTAAGGTTATCGCACATACCACCAAGCTGGCTGAGTATGATGCCTGGGTTGCTGCTGATGAATATGACATGGGGTATACATTAGGGATTGCTGCCGGAGAATGGATTGCCGCTAACTTGGGTGACGGCGAGATCCAGGCTGCAACACTTAACTTCGATACCATACCTCAGGTCATTAACCGCAAAAAGGGCATTATGGATGGCGTTTTAGAGAAAGCCCCCAATGTAAAATTTGTTGCTGATGCAACAGCCGGCGATCCTCAGGCCGGTATGGAAGCTACTGAGAATTTTATCCAGACCTATCCTGATCTTCAGGTATTGCTGGGTATTAATGACGGAGGTGCATTAGGCGGATACGAAGCCTTCATGGCAGCCGGTAAAACAGGCGATCAGTACCTGGTCGGCGGAATTGATGCAACGCCTGAGGGAATTGCAAAAGTAAAAGACGGCGGTATCTACCGTGTAACAATTGACCAGGCTCCCGTAACTGCAGGACAGAAATGTGTTGAACTTGCGCTTAAGGCGATTCAGGGAATTGAATTTGAAAAAGACTATCTGCAGGAACTCGTTCCTGTAACAGCTGCTAACGTAGCTGATTATTAATCTGCTCTGCTCTTGACTGAATGTTCCGGCNNCTATAAACAGGCGCCGGACATACATTCACAAGGCTCACAGGTTAGAGGGGGTAAATGGATTGAAAGAATTACTTGAACTTCGCAGTGTCCGCAAATTGTATCCCGGCGTAATTGCGATGAATGATATAAGCCTTAATATCAATCAAGGTGAAGTTCATGCATTATTAGGAGAAAATGGAGCCGGAAAAAGTACGCTGATTAAGGTTTTGGCAGGTGCGATAGAGCCAAACGGCGGCGAAATTATCTTTGAAGGAAAATCATATACACACATGACACCGATTTTGGCACAGCAGCTGGGCATTGGTGTTATATACCAGGAGTTCAACCTTGTTCCGTCCCTGTCGATTTCGGAAAATATTTTCCTGGGAAATGAGCTTCGCAACGGGATCCTGATTAATAAAAAGAAGATGATCCAGGAATCAAAAGACTTATTAAAATCACTTGAGATTGATATTGATCCAGCGACACTTGTCCGCGAACTGAGCGTTGCATTTCAACAGATTGTTGAAATAGCAAAAGCTGTATCCAGAAACGTCAAAGTCTTGATTATGGATGAGCCGACGGCTCCGTTAACCAATCATGAGATTGACGCTATGTTTAAATTAGTTAGAAAATTAGTTGAAAAAAACGTCACCATTATTTACATCTCTCACCGTCTGGAAGAATTATTTGAAATTGCAGACAGAGTGACAGTGCTGCGTGATGGTGCCTATATAGCAACAAAAAACATAAACGAAACAACGAAGGATGAATTGGTCAGTCTGATGGTCGGCCGTCCGTTGACCGAGCAGTATCCAAAGAGAAACAATCCAATCGGCGAAGTTGTTCTGGATGTCAAAAACATCTATGCCGGACCGCTTTTGAAGGATGTCAGTTTTCAGGTCCGTGCCGGAGAAGTTGTTGGTTTTTCGGGATTAATCGGCGCAGGAAGAACGGAGTTAATGCGGGTAATTTTCGGAGCTGATGCGAAAACATCCGGAGAAATTACATTGTATGGAGAAAAAATTAACTGTACGAGTCCGGCAGATGCCATTTCCAAGGGAATTGCGCTGATACCGGAAGACAGAAAACTGCAGGGTGTGCTTCTGAAAATGAGTGTTTCCAACAACATTACTCTGACAAGCATTCGCCAGCTTACTAAATTTTCAATTCTAAATAACAAAAGAGAAGTGAAAGTAGTTTCACATTTTATCGACAAACTGCGAATAAAAACCCCAGGTTCACAACAGCTGGTTAAAAATCTTTCCGGTGGGAATCAACAAAAAGTTGTTCTCGCAAAATGGCTGGCATCCAATTGTAAAGTATTCCTGTTCGATGAACCGACGCGCGGAATAGATGTTGGTGCCAAATTTGAAATATATCAGCTGATCAATGAATTGGTTGGGCAGGGCTTTGCAGTTGTCATTGTCTCATCAGAGCTTCCGGAAATCATTGGAATGTCCGACCGGATTATCGTTATGAATGATGGCTGTATCGTCGGAGAACTAAGCAAGGGTGAGTGTACTCAACAAAAAATAATGAACCTGGCTTCAGGTAGAATGGTGGTTTGAAGATGAATTCGAAACAGTTTTTCAGAAAATATGGAATTCTGGTGGTTCTCGTTTTACTGGTACTATTTTTTTCTGCGATGACTTCCTCATTTCTATCCGTACAAAATCTTTTCAATATTTTT
>DIEQ01000099.1 GCA_002418705.1 Mageeibacillus sp. UBA5770
CACATGCTTCGGATCGGAACTCCGGTAGAGCGAATCGCAGCAGCCAGTTCGGCCCGCTGCTCATCTGTCCAGTGAAGGCGGGCCAGCTTTGTGTCTGTCTCATCGATGCTGATCTCCAGATGGTCAAAGCCTGCCTTTCGGGCCATTTCCAGCTTCTCTGTCCAGCTTAAGTCGGATGGCATCGCTTTCTCATAGAGCCCTAACTGATAGATGGTCATGATATTTCCTCCGATATTAATAATCGCTTAATGAATCGGTACGGTATTTACTTCAAGTGCTCAACGGCGGCCCTCTCAATGCTGAGACCTTCTGTGTAGCGTGTCATGAAGCTGTCGAATCCGGCCACATCTTTAGGATCCGGCTCGATGCGGGTTCCGCTCTGTCCGGCAAATACACTCTCATTCAGGAAATTGGCGAGGCTTCCGCCCGCTTTGCCGGCTGTCATGTAGGATGCCAGGATTGCGATACCCCAGGATCCTCCCTCTGCGGCTGTTTCCATCGTTGAGACCGGCACTTTTGCAGCAGCGGCCATGATTTTCTGACCGACTTCCTTTGTTTTGAAGAAACCGCCGTGGCCTCTGATCTCATCTACCTGTACGGATTCCTTTTCAAAGAGAATGTTGAGTCCGGTCCTGAGTGCGCCGAGAGCCGTGAACAGATTGACGCGCATAAAGTTGTTCAAGTTGAAGCTGCTGTTTGATGAACGGACGAATAGCGGACGTCCTTCCTCGAATTTTGTAATGTGCTCGCCGGATATGTATCCGTATGCCAGCAGACCTCCGCAGTCGGGATCCCCCTTGAGGGCTGCGCCGAGCAGGACATCGTAGAGCTTGTGCCTGGGGACATCAAACCCGAGGGCCTTGATCGACTCCCCGAAAAGGTTAATCCAGGCGTCATAGTCGGACGTGCAGTTGTTGGAGTGCACCATTGCGACAAGGTCACCGTCCGGCGTCGTTACGAGATCAATCTCCGGATACACTTTTGACAGCTCCTTTTCAAGAACTACCATGGCAAAAACGGATGTGCCTGCGGATACGTTCCCTGTTCTGACAGCTACGCTGTTCGTCGCAACCATGCCCGTTGCTGCGTCGCTCTCCGGCGGGCAGAGTAAAGTGCCGGCCTTGAGATTACCGGATACATCAAGGAGCTTAGCTCCTTCCGCGGTCAGGCAGCCCGCACGGCTGCCGGCAACCAGTACCGTCGGCAGGACTTTTCCGAGTTTCCAGGGAAAATTGTATGGACTGACGTGTTTATCGAATTTATCAATCATGCCGGTGTTGAATGTCTTCGTCCCGATATCGATCGGGAACATGCCGGATGCCTCGCCGATTCCGATAACTTTCCGGCCCGTCAGCTTCCAATGGAGGTAGCCGGCCAGTGTGGTGATATAGTCGACGGACGGCACATGTTCCTCACCGTTTTTGATCGCCTGGTATAAATGGGCAATACTCCATCTCTGAGGAATCGGGTAATGAAAGAGTTCAGTAAGTTCTTCTGATGCCGGACCCGTGATATTGTTTCTCCAGGTCCGAAAAGGCGTCAGCAGGCTGCCGGCTTTGTCAAAAACCAGATAACCATGCATCATCCCGCTTATACCGACAGCTCCTGTGGCTGTGAGCGGCACACCATATTTCTCCAGGACGTCCGCGGCCATTTTCCGGTAGCTTCCCTGCAGACCTGCCCAAACTTCTTCGAGGCTGTACGTCCAAATATTATTAATATAGCTGTTCTCCCAGTCAAAGCTTCCCGATGCGACGGGAGAATTGTTCCCGTCAATCAGGACTGTTTTGATTCGTGTTGAGCCAAGCTCGATACCAATGGATGTATTCCCGGTCTCAATGGCTTTCCTTATGTCATTTGTCTCACTGCACATACATTTTCACCTCATATATTCTGGCATTCCCTGCATGAACAGCCGATTTACTGGTCAAAACGGTCCCATATTTCGTTCAATGCCCCGCATACCGCGCAGTACTTCTCATACTTCTTCCGGTACTTTTCGTGCATTTCACGATTCGGCTGTATAACTTTATCAATTGATGTCATTTCTGAACAGGCGGCATAATAATCCTTGAAAATTCCTCCGGACACACCGGCGGCCATGGCCGCTCCGAGGGCTCCCATTTCTTTTACCCTGACCATCTCGATCGGGTAGTTCAAAATGTCGGCAAACATCTGTGTCCAGAATGGTGAATTCGTAACGCCGCCTGCGAGCCGGATGACCTCCGGCGGCTTCCGCGTCGCAATCAGGCGGTCCAGATGCATTTTATGCGAAAACACGACGCCCTCAAAAATCGCACGGAGCATGTCTGCCTGTCCGTGGTAGGAAGTCAGTCCGACGAAGGATGCTTTACCGAGCGGATGTACATTGGATGCATAGAGGAACGGCAGAAAATACACATCACTTTTTTCTGTTTTTGTTGACTGTATGAGTGACTCGACATAGTCGTATACTTTCTGCCCTTGCGGGATATCATTTTTACTGATGAAATGATCAATATACCATTCAAGGTTGCCTGCCGATGTAGCGCTGCACTCCTCAATCAGGTAGTAACCCGGGATCGCATAAAGCGAATTCATCATGATGTTATCCCTGTTGATAACGGGCTTTTTGGAAATGTACTCATTAATGCTCCAGGTACCGGCTATCGTAATCATATCCTTCGGCTCGAGCACACCCATAGCGATGGCGCATGCGTCAATGTCGAACATGCCGCCGGCAATCGGCGTTCCTTCTTTAAGTCCGGTAAGCTCTTCGGCCTCCCGGGTCAGAAGCCCGCAGTTATCATAGGAATAACGGATCGGTGCCAGGCACTCGAACATTTCACCGATACCAAAATCAGCCAGCATTTCTTTGTCAAAACACTTGTCCCGCACATTCATAAGGCCTGATCCGGAAATATCCGTCGCCTCGCAAAAAGCCTCTCCCGTCAGACGGAAGCGCAGGTAATCCTTGACGGAGAATACCCATTTGACCTCGCTGTAGACGTCCGGCCGGTTGTCCTTCATCCATGCCAGGATGGAGAGCTGCTGGCAGGCCATCAGGTTCTGGCATAGCTTCGGATAATTGCGGTCGAAGGTACCGTCCTGTTTCCATTTTTCCGGGTAGCGCCATGCGCGATTGTCGGTTGATACGATACCGTTATAGATAGGACCATCATTTTTTCCCCACAGGTAAAGTCCTTTCCCGTGGCCAGATATGGCAAGTCCCGCCACCCAGTCTTTACTCACGCCGGAATCTGCCAGCGCACGTTTTACACAGTCGCAGTTTTTGAGCCAGAGCTCTTCAATATCTCGCTCCGTATAGCCGGATTCAGGCGTCAGGATGGGTGTTTTGGCAGATGCGCTGGCAAGCGCGTTCCCTTTTGTATCAAAAACAATTGCCTTGATCAGTGTCCCGCCGTTGTCTAAGCCAATTAAATACTGTTCCATATTCCCTCCGGATTAAAATCAAATTTGCTGATATGAAACAGTCCCCCTGCATGCATCATTTATGATCGTATGAGCACAAAAGATGCATTGCAGGAAGACTATCAAGGAAGAATGAGGAGTATGTAAAGAAAGCAGGACACTTGATCCGTCTTTCTAAACGGGTGCGTTTACTTTCGCATTACTTGTCAAAAGTGATGACAACTTTAAGGTCGCCTTCTTTGCCTTCGGCCAATTTGAATGCTTTCTCCCAGTCTTCAATCTGGAATGTGCTTGTGACGACATCTTTTGTCTTGAGGTTGCCGTTGTGCATGTTCTCAATTACGAAAGGATAGCAGTACGGTCCGAGGTGAGATCCGTGAATATTCAGTTCTTTGCGGTCTCCGATTACGGACCAGTCAAAAGTGGTCGGCTGTCCGAATACGCTGAATTCAACGAATGTTCCGAGCTTTCTGATCATGCTCATTCCCTGAATAACGCTGGAAGGATGTCCTGTTGCTTCAATGTACTTATCGCATCCATAACCATCGGTTATATCCATAATCGCCTGTACGACGTCCATTTTACCAGGATTCCAGACCAGGTCCGCACCGAATTCTTTGGCCATCTCGAGGCGGGAATCGATCATGTCGAGGACAATCAGCAATTTTGGATGTCTCATTTTTGCATATGTGATCATTCCGAGGCCAAGAGTACCGGCACCGGAAATGACAAGGACATCTTCAACCTGGATCTCAGCTCTGTCTACAGCGTGCTTCGAGCAGGCATACGGCTCAATCAGCAGTGCCTGATCAAGAGGCATATCGTCCGGCACTTTGTGGATAACGGCCGTCTTCGGGAAACGGACATATTCTGCCATACCGCCATTTGTATAATGCATGAATCCGAGCATGTCGTGCGGCTGGCACATCCAGTAGTCGCCGCTCTTGCAGAAACGGCATTTGCCGCAGGGGATAATCTGATCCGCAATGACGCGGTCTCCAACCTTGAATTCAGAAGCTCTGTTCTCGCCGACTACTACAATGTATCCGAGGAATTCGTGGCCCGGGATGAACGGAGGCTTGACCCATGACGGCTGCATCTCGTCGCCCCAGAACATGGCGGCTCCATGGTGGCATTTAACATCACCGGCACATACGCCGCAGCCTTCGCACTTAATAATCACATCATCCGGTCCGCATTCCGGAGTAGGGTATGCCGATTCAAACCTGTAATCGTCTTTCGAGTATGCAACCAGTGCTTTCATTGTCTTTGGAATAGTCATAATATTCTCCTTATTCTTTGCTTTTTTGCGCAGGCATGGCCCTGCGGTTGATAATTTCCGCATTCCCAGGTCCATGTGGGTAATGGATTATAAATAAGTCTGCTGATTCGCCGAAAAGGAATCAGTCCTTTTTTCTGGAGGCAATGATAACGGCCACAACGATGATTGCACCTTTGATGACCTTCTGGACATAAGGGGTTACACCCATGAAATTCAAACCGTTGCTTAAGACCGCCAGAGTCAGGGCTCCGAGGATTGTGCCAAAAACATGTCCGCGTCCGCCGGAAATTGCCGTGCCGCCGAGAACTACCGCAGCGATGGCATCAAGCTCGAATCCTGTTCCGGCGTTCGGCTGTCCGGACTGCATGCGGGATACCGAAATGGCACCGGCCATGGCAGCTGTAATACCGCTGATAACGTAAGGAAGTGCTTTGAATTTCTTAATGTTGATACCGGACAGGCGTACCGCTTCTTCATTTCCGCCGAGCGCATACGTATATCTGCCCGTTGCGGATTGGTTCAGGATCAGGTAGGCAATGAAGTAAATTACAGCCGTTACAATCAGAGGAGTTGGAATGATGCCAATATTTCCGTTGCCAAGCTTGGAAAAGGATGATGACAGCCCGGACATCGGATAACCGCCTGTGTATATCAGTGCAATGCCCCGCGCCATTTCCATCATGGCCAGGGAGGCAATGATACCGGGAATCTTCGCATAGGCTACAAGGCTGCCGGTGATGATTCCGCAGGCAGCGCCGATCAGTATTCCCAGGAAGACCGCCACCCACGGCGACATATTGTATTTGATCATTAAGCCGGCCATCATCGTCCCTGAAAGTGCCATTACTGATCCAACGGAGAGATCCACACCGCCGGTAAGGATTACGAATGTCATACCAACCGCGATAATTGCGTTAACACTTACCTGACGGGTAATATTGCTCAAGTTCTGCCAGCCCATGAAATCCGGGTTAATGATTGCCATCACAACAACCAGGATTAGCAGCGCTATAACTGTAAACGTCTGTCCCTTTTGAAAAATGTTAGATACTTTAATCCTTCTAAATGTCTGCGTCTGCTGTGCCATATTATTTTCCCCCTGTACAGTAGTACATTACGCGTTCTGGTGTTGCTTCCGACCCTTTCATCTCAGCCGCTATTTTTCCGTTATAGATAGAAAAAATGCGGTCGCTCAATCCAAGAACTTCTTCCAATTCTGATGAAACAACAATTATGGATATTCCGCTTTCACTCAGTTCGCGGATGAGCTTGTATATTTCGTCCTTAGCTCCAATATCGATTCCCCGTGTCGGCTCGTCGAAAATTAATATCTGCGATTTCGTATTCATCCACTTCGCAAGTACAATTTTCTGCTGGTTGCCGCCGCTTAAGTTTTTGGCTTTCTGGTCCATTGTCGGGGTCTTAATATTCAGTTCTTTAATCGATTTGGAAACCATAAGTCTTTCTTTTTTGTTGTTTGTAAGTCCAATCGCATTTGCGATTTCCTTAATAACGGAAATCGTGCAATTGTCCTTAACACTCATGCTTAGAACAAGTCCCTGGGATTTCCGGTCTTCCGGAATCAGACCGAAGCCATACTTCAGGGAATCCTGGGTAGACCTTATATTCGCAGCCTCGCCGTTGACTTCCACATCATATATTTCGGATTTGTCTGCGCCGATCAGAGCTCTGACGATCTCTGTCCTGCCCGCGCCGACAAGTCCGGCAAGTCCGATGATCTCGCCCTTGTGCAATTCAAACTGAATGTCAGTTACTTTCGTGGTTGTGATTCTATTGATTTTAAGAATGATTTCATCACTTATCCGCGATACCCTCGGAGGGAATTCCGTTTCCACTTCGCGTCCTACCATCATCTGAACCATTTCTTTCTGATTCGATGATGCTGTTTCACGCGTACCCACATAGGTTCCGTCACGGAGTACGGAAAACCGGTCCGATAAAGTGAAAATTTCTTCCAGGTGATGTGAAATATATAATATTGTAACGCCTTGATCGCGCAGGTGAAAAATCAAATCAAACAAAGTAACGACTTCATTGCCGGTCAGGCAGGCAGTCGGTTCGTCAAAAATCAGAATTTTCGTCTCGGTGGCTGTTGCTTTGGCAATTTCAATGAACTGCTGATTTGCTACGCTCAAGTGACTTACCGGAACCATGACATCGAAATCTGCCTTCAGCGTCGCCAGAAGTTCTTTGGACTTTTTTATCATTGACTTCTTATCAAGAAGTCCGCCTTTTTTAATTTCTCTTCCGAGAAAAATATTTTCTACCGTATTCAAATAGGGGACCAGACTAAACTCCTGGTGAATAATGCCAATTCCATATTTATATGTGGCATCCTGAGGTCCGGTTATATGTGCTGTCTGTCCCTCTATAAGCAGCTGTCCGGAGGTTGCAATCTGAACGCCGGATAAAATCTTCATTAATGTAGACTTTCCTGCGCCGTTTTCTCCGACAATCGCATGTATCTCTCCCTTTCTTACAGCAATGTTTACATTATGCAATGCTCTAACGCCGGGAAATAGCATAGTAATATCTTTTGTTTCAATAATATTTGTATTTTCCATGCTCTTTCACACTCTCCACTCAATTATAAAAGAGTCCGTGCAGCACTTCCTTGTCATGCTGCACGGACCGGGAAGTAATAATTACCAGGCGAAACCGGGAGCGTTCTCTTTTGTAATCAGAGTAACATCGATCGGAACTGAAGTGGGAACAACTGTGGCGCCCCAGTACTTGGCAAGAGCCATGCCCAGACCGATACGGACCTGGTCGCGGGGATACTGAGCACTTGTAGCCATGAAGTTGCCGCCTTCTGCGACTGCCTTAACAGCTTCAGGACTTCCGTCTACACTGTAAAGAAGAACGGAGGAGCCTGCGCCCTGGATAGCAGCGAGGGCACCCATGGAGCCGGTGTCATTGACACTGAATATTGCTTTGATTGCCGGATTTGCCTGAAGCATATTCTCAACAACTGTCAGAGCGACATCTCTCTCCTGCTTACCGTTCTGTGTATCAACAATTTTGATGCCGGGAGCTGTAGCAACAGCATCTGTGAAGCCTGCCACACGGTCAAGAATAGGTGTAACTGCGATACCGTCAAGAATGGCAACGTCGCCCTCTCCATTCAGGTCTTCAACCATCTGCATACCGGCAAGATAGCCGGCATCATAGTTCTTGGATCCTACAAAGCTGTCAACCGGACCGTCTGCCTGTGCATCAACACAAACAACGATAACTCCGGCGTCATGTGCATACTGTACTGCAGATGCAATACCGGCTGAGTCTGCGGGATTCAGAAGCAGGATATCAATTCCCTGCTGAACCATATCTTCAACGTCACTGATCTGCTTTGACACATCGTGGCTTGCATCTGTATAAATAACCTTAGCGCCGATTGCAGCGCAGGCTTCTTCAAGAGCTTCCTTCATAACAACGAAGTACTCGTTGTTCATTTCCTGGAAAGCCATACCTATAAAGAGCTGGTCATCGCCGCCCTTTGTTGTTTCCTCAGTTACTGCAGCTGCGTTCGTTCCCTCTGCAGCAGCAGCTGCTGTTGTTGTTGTTGTCGTTGCCGGAGCTGCTCCGCCGCAGCCCACGAGCAGCATCGCGGATGTCATTACCATACATAAGATTGCAATTAATTTTTTCTTCATTTTTTCTCTCCTATCAAATCGATATTCTTTTTATGAAATAATCAGGAAAATCTCTCTTTTGTCATTTCTCAGTATTTCACAGCCTTGAAATATTAATTTGTTTCCTCCTTTCGTAAAATTCTTTTTTGAATCCCCTTTATAATAGTCCCTGCAAAACGAATAAGCAAGAGTCTTTTCTATTTTGTTGTACATTACACAAATTCATGCCGCTTGTTTTGTACACCATGCACAAATTCCATGGTTTTTATTATGATTTGCGGCTATGATCAGTAATCTCCTATCTTGGTTTTGCTGCGTCAGATCGTCTAAAGCGACTTTCCAAAGCACATGAAAAAGGTATCGCAAAAAAGTTGTAGTGTTTTTTCCCGTACAAAACACAGACAGACATAAATTAAGCGTGGCCGCAGAAAGCATCAGCTTCATACGTACCACGCCGGTATCGATCAGATTTACTTTTAATGCAGGCCGAATTTTAGCCAGGCGGAATTCTATATGGCATTAATAAAGTCAGAAATAAACTTAAGGGCGGCTCCCGCAGCAATTGCTTCCTTTTGGTAGTTGCAGACATGAAGGTAATCGTTCTTGTCTCCAAAAATATTGAATTTATTGACTCGGGCATTCAGGTCATCCATATAATCACCTATGAATTGCCCGACGTAACCGCCGATAATTACTTTGCAGTCATACAGCACATTAACATTAACGACCGCATCGGTTAAATGATCCAAATAGGTATCCCACAGCTTGACAGCGTCGGGGCTGCCTTGCTTTAGCAAACTGAAAAAATCCTCAAGATTCCCGTCTGTAAGAGACGATAGAACAGTTGCAGCACAGTACGGATCCACGCAGCCGCGCTTCCCGCAATAGCACGCCTCGCCGTCCTTAACAATGGCAAGGTGACCTACTTCGCCGCTGTGCAGGTTGTCTCCGGTAAACTGCTGCCCGCTAATTACGACAGAGCCGCCGACATTATTACTCAGCATAATATAGAAAGCATTCTTAATATCCGTGTTTATCCAGAGTTCCGCAAAGCTAGCCGCATTTGCGTCATTCATAAGGGCTGTCGGGTAAGAAATGTTTCTTGAAAACTCCTGGCATGTAGCACCGGTAAAGCCTAAAATCTGACCATAATACACGGTTTGAAAATCAGCCGTGCAAAGACCCGGTACGCCTATACCAACACCCAGAATATTACCCGGATGTATCTTTGCGTCTGCAATAAGTTCTTTCACTATTTCACCGAGATACTGATAATACTCATCAGTCCTGGTAAAAGCATATCTGACACGGGCCTTGGCAATAATGGCTCCGCGCAGGTCAACCGCAATAGCCGTTATATGGTTCTTTGTAATGTCGAGTCCAATCGCAATGCGGGCATCACTGACTATGTCGTATGTCTTAGCACGGCGGCCGCCTGTATTTCCAATATATCCGGCCTCAACGAGAAGGCCTTCATCCTGAAGTTCTGATAAATATTGTGTTACGGTCGGAAGTGACAGCTGAAGGGCTTCAACAATCTCCTGTTTGGTAAGTTGCCCGATCCGAAAAAGAAGGCTATAAACACTCGCACGATTTGCTCTTTTAATTTCCATGTTTGCCGTAATTTTTTGCTTCATAGCTTTCTTTCCTTATCTTTGGTGTTGTTTTTGCAAGCTAATTTGTAATACGCCTTTAATTATATTCTATTTCGGTTCCGGAAGAAACCATTTTTCACATGAAATTTTAATAAAAATTGGAAAACCCATACCCTGTTCACTAAACGGGCCGGATTCTTTTTTACTACCACTTGCCTTTTCCGACATGGCTTTCGATTTCAGCTTTGCTTCTCTGCTTGATTACCCACGCTTCGTCGTGGGCCTTTTTAAATACGGATACGCAGGGTGGATCGAGATTAATTTCCATACCTTCCCTGGCCAGATCCTTGATTTTCATGGAGAGACTTATGATTTGCATATGAATGTCGTTTGTACGGTCGGCATCGAAGATTTTTTTCGCGTCCTCTTCGGACAGGGCAGCAAACTTCTCCCGGGAAGCACCGCATTTCGGGCATACGTCAGGTGCTTCGCTGCCTTCGTGATAGAAATGGCAAACAGAACATTTCCAAAGCATACTTGTTTCTCCTTTCACATAATAGATATGGGTATAGCAGTCATCATCATGCATAACTGTGAAACAACTTCAGTATACTGCGTTTCTACTTGTTTTCACACATCAGTGAGCCTTATGTATTCACCGGAACGCGCGCTCATAAGGCTTGGGAACATACCCGGGAATGTTGTTTTTGACAGCTATTCGAATGGGCCAATAGGGATCGGCCAGAAGTTGGCGGCCGACGGCTATCAGGTCTGCCCTGCCATTCTGAAGTATCTCCTCGGACAGATTTTCGTCGGTAATGAGACCGACTGCAATGGTCGGCAAGCCGCAGTCTTTGCGGATTTTGGCGGCAAACGGTACCTGATAACCGGGATACGACCGCACTCCCAGGGGTAATAATCCACCCGAACTGACATGGACAAGATCGATGTAGGACCTGACCGACTTGATTATGTCCACAATCATATTCACATTTACGCCGCCGACAGCATAATCCGAAGCGGATACCCTGATCCAAAGGGGCTTTTGCCCGGGCCACACCTTGCGGATTTCTGTGAGAATTTCTTTTAGTAAACGGGTCCGGTTCTCGAGGCTTCCGCCATATTCGTCCGTGCGCCGGTTGGTAATCGGAGACAGGAACTGATGAATCAGGTATCCGTGGGCACTGTGTATCTCCAAAGCATCAAAGCCGGCTTCATCGGCACGCCGGGCCGCCGCGGCAAATGCAGCTGCAATCTCTTTTATCTGAGCAATGCTTAATTCTTCGGGAACCGGTGAGGCATCACTAAATGCGATGGCACTCGGAGCAAGAGGGATTCTGCCTGTGACTTCGCTTTTTCTGCCCGCATGATTGAGTTGGATGGCAATCTTCGAGCCGTTTTTGTGGCAGATTTCTGTCAGATCCCTAAGGCCTGCGGTATGGCTGTCGCTCCAGATCCCAAGGTCATGGTCCGAAATCCGGCCTTCGGGTGTGACCCCGGCAGCCTCAACAATAACAAGCCCTGCACCGCCCTGAGAACGGACACTATAATGACAATAATGAAAAAACAGCGGTAATCCGTCCTGCCCGGCCTGGTAGTTGCACATGGGAGGCATAACAATCCGGTTCCTGAGTGTCATGTTTTTGATCTTGTATTCTTCAAAAAGCTTCAGCATCGTAGACCTTCTCTCTTTTATTGAATTTATGTTCCGCAAAAAGTCCGGTATGGACCGGCTGATGTGTCCGGGAGAGCCGCATATCCGGCTTGTTCGTGTGTATGCTCATAGGGTCGGGAGAGAACGGGGAGAAGATTCTCCAACACACTGTAATCACCCTTCGTTACTGCGGCATCGAGGGCTTCTTCCACCCGATGATTGCGGGGAATTACCGCAGGGTTCGAGCGCAGCATCAGCCTGTGTACCACTTCTTTTGATTCCTGCTGGCGGGCAAGTCTTTCCTGCCATTTTTCATACCAGGCCGCAAATTCCGGTGTGCCTGTCAGGACCATGTCTTTTGACGCGTCATTTTCATGATAAAAAGTTAAGGCCAGGAAGGTATTGGTATAGTCAGCATGATGCTTCTGCATCAACCCCAGCAACCCTTCAATAAGGTCCAGGTCATCCGGCTCTTGTGTACTAATCCCAAGCTTTGCGCGCATTCCCGCGAGCCATTCGCGGTTATATAAATCGTCAAATTCCGCTAATATATCCTGCGCCGGCTGTATTGCCTGTACCTGTTCGGCATGTAAAAGAGGCAGCAGTGTCTCGGCAAACCGCGTAATATTCCATGCTGCAATGTTCGGCTGGTTGCCGTAGGCATATCGGCCCTGGATATCGATAGAGCTGAATACGGTCGCCGGGTCATATTCATTCATAAATGCGCACGGACCATAATCGATGGTTTCACCGCTGATGGTCATATTATCTGTATTCATAACCCCGTGGATGAAGCCGGCAAGCTGCCATTTGGCAATCAGAACGGCCTGCCGCCTGATCACTTCCCGCAGAAGGGAAAGATATCGGCTGTCACCCATTGGCACGTCCGGAAAATGACGCTGCAGGGCATAGTCCGCAAGTATCCTGAGATCCTCGATTGTGCCGAACTGCCTGACATACTGGAATGTACCGAAACGCAGGTGGCTCGAGGCTACGCGTGTCAGAATGGCACCCGTCAGTTCCGTCTCACGGAAGACAAGTTCACCTGTAGTCACTACGGCAAGGCTCCGGGTAGTCGGAATGCCAAGGCCATACATCGCTTCGCTGATGATGTACTCACGCAGCATCGGCCCAAGCGCACCGCGTCCGTCACCTCTGCGGGAATACGGTGTCGGCCCTGAGCCCTTGAGCTGAATATCATATCGTGCGCCGGAAGGCGTAATCTGTTCTCCGAGAAGCACGGCGCGGCCATCGCCGAGCATGGTAAAATACCCGAATTGATGGCCTGCATATGCCTGTGCAAGCGGAAAAGCACCTTCAGGAATCCGATTGCCGGCAAGAGTCTGGACGCCATCCTCGCTGCGAAGCGCCTCGGCATTCAGTCCGAGGGATTCTGCAAGAGGCGTGTTAAGGATGACAAGATTCGGCGAACGGACAGAAACCGGGTCTTGCCCGGTAAAAAACGTCTGCGGAAGACGTGCATAACTATTGTCGAAATTCCATCCTGTCTGCATAATTGCTATCCTCCTTTAACAGAAGCGGCAGCGTGAAAAGCTTAAACATTGATTCAATTATAATGTTTTCAGAAGGTGCATGTGCAACATTCAGAGAAATATGTTTAGGACTGCGGACATACCCGGTAAATTATTGATAACGAATGATGTGGGATGTATAATTAATTGTAAGTATTTTTTGCGCTTTTTCATATAATTACAGACAAATAATTCAGAACAACATCCGTTGATTCATATTTTATTGATTCTCAAATACGATTATTTTGGCTCCCTTTCTTTTCTTGTTCTTCATAATTGAATAATACTAGGGCATAACCGTATCTGAATTGACCTTTGAGGAGGAAATTGATATGGGCAAATCTGTAGGTATTGATCTGGGAACAACTAACTCCGTTATTTCTGTAATGGAGGGCGGAAAACCTGTCGTTATCGTGAATGCCGAAGGAAGCAGAACGACCCCCTCCGTCGTTGCATTTACCAATAAAAACGAAAGAATAGTCGGCCAGGTGGCCCGGCGCCAGGCTGCTTTAAATCCTGAGGGGACTTTATACTCTGTCAAGCGGTTTATCGGCCGGCGCTTTTCTGAAGTCATTGAAGAAAGAAAACTTGTGCCCTACAAAGTTGTCGAGGGACCCAACGACTCCGTACGATTTGACATCAAAGGGAAGCTTTACGCTCCGGAAGAAATCGCTTCCGCGATTCTGAAAAGGCTCGTTGAAGATGCTTCAAAATATCTTGGCGAAAAAATCACGGATGCAATAATAACGGTACCTGCATACTTTAATGACGCACAGCGGCAGGCAACCAAAGATGCCGGCAAGATAGCGGGGCTCAACGTCCTGCGTATTATAAACGAACCCACGGCAGCAGCCCTCGCCTATGGGCTCGATAAGAAAAAGAACGAAACCATTCTTGTATTTGACCTTGGAGGCGGAACATTTGATGTGTCCATCCTGGATGTTGGTGAAGGTGTTT
>DIEQ01000097.1 GCA_002418705.1 Mageeibacillus sp. UBA5770
TTATTTTTGCTTTCAGTCCTTTTATGTTGATCTGTTTTAGCGACTGAACAATCTTCATCGTTACGTTATCAGGATCGCCTCCACCCATAGTGACCAACACCTTCTGGGCTGTGTCAGGTATTTCGCGCTGCCAATCCTGCCACTGTTTAAATTCACGGCGCAGAAGAGTGTAATGGGTTCCCAATAACAATCGGGTATAAGGTTCGCGACGGGCATAGAAGGATGAATCGGCGGAAATATTCTGGTTTAAAACCAGATCAGCATAATAATGATCGGNNGGATTTTATATCCGGCGTCTTTAATATTTTTTTGGTAAACTGCATCAAAATGGTAACCATCAATCACAAGCCAACAATTAGCTGAGGGCTGATGGCACATAGCTGATAGATTTTTCAATGTTTGATCAAGATCGGAAGGATCGGGGTGCGGTTTATTAATGCTAATGAAATTCATGCGCTCGTCAATCAGTCTTTGACGGAGAGCTTCGCTTTCACAATGACTGATAAAGGTCACTTCGCCACCCTGGTCCTGCCATGCCTGCGCCAACGCAAGACACCGCATGACATGGCCGGTGCCGATATGGGCAGTCGAATCCGCTCTGATGAAGAGCTGTTTCATGTCTTTGATAAACCAAGAGCTTTATACATTGCTTCTGCTCTACGCCAGTCTTCATCCGTGTCAATATCCTGGACAAGATACCTTGGCAAAACAACAGGTACGGCATCCTGAGAAAAGAATTGTTTTTCGACCAAATACTTCTTGGCATCGGCCCAGTAGAATTGTCCTGCATCATGGTAAGCTTCGGATAAATCCTGCGAGCGGACATTCAGATAATCCGGCCAGATCATCTTCAGTCGGCCGTTTTCATCGATTTTGAGTGATCGATATATTGGGTAAGGATATGTTGTAACGGAAAAAGCGGAAGTTGCTTTCGCACTTTTCAACAGATCAAGGCCTTTTCTAATATATTCAGGCTTTACAAATGGCGCGGTTGCGTAGATGCAGCAAACATATTGAACATCTTCACCATGTCCGATAAGCCAATTCAGAGCATGCAGGATGACTGCATCCGTCCCTGTAAAGTCATCAGATAGTTCTGCGGGACGAATGAATGGTACTTCAGCACCATGAGAAATGGCTACATCAGCCAACTCCTGCGAATCAGTTGAAACAATAACCTTGCCGAATAAATTGGTTTCAAGGGCAGCCTGTATAGAATAAGCAATAATTGGTTTCCCATGAAAAATCTTAATGTTTTTCTTTGGAATACGCTTACTGCCTATGCGAGCCGGAATGATTGCTATGTTCATAAATAACCTTAATTATTTTAAACTGTTAGCGGACGCTAATATTTTGTGATCCGTCAATTGAAAAAATCAAGAATTTTCCCAATGACATAATTTTGTTCATCATCAGCCAATGACGGGTATATGGGGATGCTTAGACATTCTCGATAATATGCTTCGGCAACCGGCAAGTCGCCTTTTTTCCCACCCTGATCTTTATAATAGGGCTGATAGTGAACAGGGATATAATGAACTTGCGCCATGATTTGTAATTGACGAAGATATTTGATTAATTCATCTCTTTTTCCCGTGCGGATAACATACAAGTGGTATGCGTGAAATACATCATCTGCTATTTTTGGTGTTTTGAATGGGGCATCCTTGAAGACCGCGTCATACTTTTTAGCTATTTGGTGGCGTTTTTCAAGATTCTGTTGCGCTCTTTTCAACTGACTTAGTGCTAAGGCAGCTTGTATGTCCGTAAGTCGATAGTTGAAACCAAGCTCTTGCATTTCATAATACCAGGGCCCGTGGTTTTCAAGCCGCTTGCTTTGATCCTGCTGAATACCGTGCGTCCGGAGGTTAAGCAGTTTACGGTATAATTGTTCATCATTGGTTGTTATCATGCCGCCTTCACCGGCCGCAATATGTTTGACCGGATGAAAAGAGAAGACTGATAAATCTGCAAAACGGCCGTTACCGCAGCGTTGCTTTTCCCCCTTGCTATCCTGAAAATAACCGCCCGGGGAATGACAGGCATCTTCGATAATCCAAAGGCCATATTCATCGGCTAATTGCTTGTATGCTTCAAGATTGACGGGATAGCCTGCAAAATCTACCGGGATGATTCCTTTGAAAGTTTTGGGCGGGGCATTGTTAAGAAGCTTTTTAACCTTATTGATATCTAAGAGGAATGTCTCCGGATCGATGTCCGCAAAAACAACGTCACCGCCGCAGTATCTTACGCAATTGGCGGAAGCTACAAAGGTAATGGGCGTCGTGATGACCTTGTCACCCGGTTTAACATTCAGGGCCATAGCGCATAGATGCAATGCCGCTGTTCCATTGGATACGGCTACGGCATACTTTGCATCTACATATTCAGCGAATGCTTTCTCGAATTCACCGATTTTGGGGCCTTGCGTTAAAAAGCCTGATTGAAGGACATCAATAACAGCATTAATGTCTTCCTTTGTGATGTACTGCCGCCCGTAAGGGATTGGATTCATGTTAGATAATCTCATAGACGCTATTATTTCTTTGATGATAATGCAGTCCACGAACGAATCATTGTTAAATAATCACCTGAACCATCATAGACTTGCCACTATCTTTTGCATTTCTGCAATGGTTAACTTCCATTGATTTGTTCCTGAATTATACTCAAAATCCTCTGCAGCAGGCTTCCCATTTTTTGTGTTATGGCGCCGCTTCCAATAGTGAAATTCCGGCTGGATCATATAGTAGCTCTTAAATTCCAAGGTTCTTCGGGCATCGTCCTTTGTAATCATCAGTTCGTGAAGCTTTTCTCCCGGCCGAATACCAATGATTTCCGTCTTGCATTCAGGGGCAATAACCTTAGCCAAATCCATAATATTCATACTTGGCAGTTTCGGTACAAACAATTCGCCACCGACCATGTGCTCAAGGCGGTCAAGGACAAAACCAACGCCTTGCTCCAGTGTAATCCAAAAACGAGTCATACGGGGATCCGTAATCGGCAGGATACCTTTTGCTTTTTCCTGAATGAAGAAAGGTATAACACTACCCCTACTGCCTGCCACATTACCGTAACGAACAACGCTGAACGTAGAATGATCATGCCCCACATAGGAATTGCCGGCAATGAAAAGCTTATCCGAACAAAGCTTTGTGGCGCCATACAAATTAATAGGATTAGCCGCCTTATCGGTGCTGAGTGCGATGACCTTTTTCACCCCTTGATCGATAGCCACATTAATGACGTTTTGTGCACCTAATATATTTGTTTTAACAGCTTCAAAGGGATTGTATTCTGCAGCGGGCACCTGTTTTATGGCTGCCGCATGAATCACGAAATCAACATTACGAAAAGCCCGATTCATTCTTTCCTTGTCACGAACATCGCCGATAAAGAAACGGATGCAATCATATTTTGAAGTTGGGAATTGTTGCGCCATTTCAAATTGTTTCAGTTCATCGCGGCTGTATATGATGAGACGTTTGGGTTTGTATTTCTTGAGAATGATTTCCGTGCATTTTTTTCCGAATGAACCGGTACCGCCTGTGATGAGAATATTTTTCCCTGATAACATTACGCCCCCTTTAGTTAACTCATATGATTATAGACGATGGAGAAATCCATCCTCAATGATTAATAGAATTCGCCAGTGTTTGATCACAATCTTTTGCTTACTGACTTCAGAAGACACCTGCATCATTGGGCCTCAAAATCAAAATCGCTGAAGTCTGCTGAATGCTCGTCGTTCATTGTTGGGGTCCAAGCAGGGTTGGGCATGTT
>DIEQ01000004.1:0-385 GCA_002418705.1 Mageeibacillus sp. UBA5770
CCCCTGCCGATCTCTTTGGTTAGGTCTGATAAATCGGTTACGGGCCGTGCTATATGAGCGGACAGGCGGCTGGCAATAAATGCGGCCACGACGGCGCTAAGGAGCGTGATGCAGATCAGAATGACATTGATGGCGCGTAGCATTGAAGCGGCCGCAGTCATGTGCGCAACAAAAACGATTGTAGGTTGCACCACGTTGGAATTTGTCAGCGGATAGGGCAGAACCAGATACCGCTCTGTTCCCATACGAACCGTGTAGACCTCTTCATCCTGCATGTTTGGCAATTGGCCTGAAATTCGGCTAATAAGCTGCTCGTCGACAAAGTCATCGGCATCCTCAACGGGGTAAATAAGCGCCTGATCCCTGTTGAAAAGCAGCATTTCAA
>DIEQ01000004.1:413-7726 GCA_002418705.1 Mageeibacillus sp. UBA5770
CTGTTTAAATTGTTTTCAGTAAAATCGCGTATATTTCCAGGCAGCTCTTTGTTGACAACGGTCTCCACTATGCTCACGACCGCCCTTAATTCGGTTCTCGTATTTTTCTCAATATATATCCTTGTGACGGCATTAAACAGCAGAAGTGTTACCAGCGGAAATATTACAATGAGCACAATAAACGGTGTCCGTATTTTACTTTTCATGCTTTTCATTGGCTAATCACCATCCATACAAAGCTTGAATCCATAACCCCATACAGTATCAATTCTTATGTCAGCGCCGGCCTCAGTCAGCTTTTTCCGCAAACGTTTCACAACATCATCGGTTGCACGGGTGTCTACCTCAAAATCAAATTTCCAAACGTTTTTCAGCAGTTCCTCTCTGGATACGGCCCGTGTGCCGTTTTGAAGCAAATATACCATCAGTGCCAGCTCTGTGGGTGTCAAATCGAAAGGGCGGCCGGCAATCTGGGCTTCCCTGGCCGCCGTGTTGATTTTCAGGCTGCCGGCGGTAAGAACATCCCCTGAGGCTCCGCCCATATCCAGCTCAAGCCTGCGAAACAGGGCCTTAACTCTTGCCACTAGTTCCATCGGTGAGAAAGGTTTTGTCATATAGTCGTCTGATCCCAAGGTAATGCCGGTGATCCTGTCTATCTCACTGTCCCGGGCGGACACGATAATTATGAGTGCATTACTGCGGCTGCGTATCTGCGTACAGAGGGAGAGACCGTCGGTTCCCGGCATCATGATGTCGAGTATCACCATTTCGGAGGGCTTCTGCAAAAACGCTTCAAGCAGATCGTCTCCTCTTGTAAAGGCCGTCACATCAAAACCCTCGTTAGTTAAAAACATACCAATCAAGTCCCGGATATTTTGTTCGTCATCAGCAATGTAGATTGTCTTTTTCATATATTCTCACTTATTCTCACTCCTGTTTCACTCCTGATAGCATTGTAGCAGAGTGAACTGAAGAATAAAAAGAGCTACCGCAGTTTTGCCGCAGCTTATCCTTTGATTTACGTGAAAGAGATGAATTATGATATGGGCACAGGAGGGATGCTACATGAAAAAAAGTCTTATTTTATTGCTGGTTGTGCTGATGATTTATTCGCTTGCCGCCTGCTACGGTGAAGTGAATGATGAATCTACGGAACCGTCACAAACAGAAAGTGAAACCGTCGCGCCACATGGGACATCCATTCCGCCGGAAGAAAGTCGGACCAACGATGAAGAAAGCACATCGGCGGAAGCTTTAGAAAACTCACAGTTGGATGAGGCATACTCGGAGCTTGAGCGCCTAAATGAATTACTGGGCAGCCTTGACGATGTTTCCGAGGGAGATCTTGAAATCCCAGTCTCATAAAATAATATTATAGGAAAGAGGTTTTAAAGATGAAAAAAATCATAAGCATATTGTTGGCCATTATGATCATGGGAAGCATAAGCATATCGGCGCTCGCAGCCTCAGAGGGGGACAGTGGGAAATTAGATAACAGAATAGAGACCCTGGAAGATAGGCAGTTGCGCATTGCGGAGATTGCTGAAAAAAACGCGGAAAGGCAGGCAAATTTCTCTACCAAGAAAGAGGAATATCAAGCGTTTAGAGCGTCCCTGACTGAAAACAGACAGACTGTACTTGATAACGCCGACGCGAACCTTGAAATTGCAGCCGAGATCAATCAGCTCCGTCTTGATTTACTTAAGACAATGGACGCGATACAGGAGAGCGGTACACAGTTGCCTGAGGACATTTCCGTCCAGATTGCTGATTACAACGATCAACTGCGTGACCTTGTGAAACTTCTTAAAGATACACAGGGTCAGATCAAGGATGTCAAGGAAGAATACAGAGGATATGTTAAAGACATGGATTATGTCGCTATGGATACCGCTTTTAAAGAGATAGCATCCGTACAGGAATACCGTTATGATCTTATGAATCAGATAAAAGGACTACTGCAGGAGATGAACACCCTGCTTGATAATTTGAGCTAGTACCCAAAAATTACCTTATTCAAATTCTTATCGGAACCTGCTTTCAGGCGCACCCATTATGATCCGGCATTCAGTTTTATTATTTATTTTATAGCTTAATCGTAACGGCAAATCCACTGACGAAAAACGCTCGTATATGGGTTGAATTCATCCACCAAATGGAAAATACACGAACATCTGTTTTTTAAAAGCGGCTTTGCCGTAACGGTGGCTGTAGTGTCATCAAGAAACAGCGGTCAAGTTTAAAAGCTTGACTGCTGTTTCTTCATGTGCGCCACGCATGGCGCTTCACTTGACGGTGAAAAGTCCGTTATGGAGGTATGTAGCAACCAACCATTAGCTCAAGGCAAGGACTTGTCGCAAGCAAAGTTTGCTGCTCGCCCCTGCAACCTGGGTGAACACCGTAAGGGGAATCTGAAGGAAGCCCAGTGGCAAAGTTCTGACCCGAGGAACACGAACAGTATAAGGCACGAAACGTAGGACAATTTATAGATAATAATATTATTGCATTCATGATATTGAATTACAATAATAAATCTTTGCAATAGCAAGAATTAACTTCGCAAAGTCGTGATCAATTACTGCTATGAGTACTTCTCATCAATAATACATTCGCGAGTTAATTTTCAAATTGTATGGTATATGGTAGACTTTCTTTAGGCTAGCATTGCAATGCGACTTGAGTGATTGATCAAATAAATTGGAGTGCGGGAATATGGCGCAAGTTCGATCGTTTAAAGATTTTGTTGCTAATCATTTCTACAATGAGATTTTCGAACTGCTTGACAAATACATTCGATTTAACCCTACAAAAATCGAATGTAGAACGTATAGCGTATCGTCACCTAGTCGCGCAAAACTCGATGATTTTCGAGCCAAATCCATTCATATTCATAATTGCGTCGATAATACATTGCTCTTTGACTTGATCGTTGAGGCCGACATTATTATCTCTGAACGTAATGGTCATCATAAAGAGGAAGACCAATCCAGCCAATGGTTTAAAGTAGCTTGTTCAGCCGAGCTAAATACTGAACTGAGAAACTTCGTTGTTCGCACTGTTTCTCTCTATTTTCAGAAATCAAAAACAGCAGAATTTCCGATGACCGATACTCTTGTCCCGGTAATAGCGAGGTCTCAACTTGATAATCTAGCAAATTCGTTCTTACAGAAATACTATCCAGAAGCGCTTGCAAATCCTATAGCCATCCCTGTCGATGAGGTCGCGAACCGGATGGGGCTTGGCATTAACCGAGCGCATTTATCGAAAGATTGTTCGGTGTTTGGACAGATTCTTTTTATAGATAGCCAAGCGCAATACTTTGATAGCGAATCAAATTCATATAGAACCGTCGAAGTTAAAGCTGGTACCATTTTTGTGGATCCGCATGTCTTCTTTATGAGAAACGTGGGTTCGGTTAATAATACAATCATCCATGAATGCGTGCATTGGGAAATTCATCGGAAAGCAATGGAACTTGAACGACTTTATGACAACACTGCAAATGTTATTCGTTGTCAGGTCGTTGAAGGCAACCGAATTGAAAAACGAAGGACGCCACTTGATTGGATGGAGTGGCAGGCTAATGCATTAGCTCCAAGGATTCTCATGCCGGCAGACCAATTTAGAACAATGGCTGAGAAGTATATCCAGCAGCAAAAAGATTTCCAAAACACAAGTAAATCGTCCGATGTTATTGAAATGGTGATTCAAGATCTCTCTAACTTTTTTAAAGTCTCGAAACAGGCGGCAAAAATTAGGCTTATTGATTTGGGGTATGAGGAAGCGATAGGCGCATTAACGTACATCGACGATAGATACATTACTAATTATACATTTACGCCAGGTGCATTGAAAAGGAACCAGACGTATGCGATCCCACTTCAAGATGCACTTACTGAATATGCGGTTAATCCAGAACTCCGCCAACTCATCGATACTGGACGATTTTTGTATGTCGATGCTCATTATTGCATTAATGATCCACAATATATCGAAAAAGAAGAAGATGGATCAGCGAAGCTTACCGAGTATGCTCTTAACCATGTTGATGAGTGCTGTCTGGCATTTGATATTACTTTTAGACGTAATGCCAGCTTTGGTGCCGTTGCATATAACGACTATATTCTTTTCAAAAACGCTGTATCTGATAGTTATCCAGAACTTCATTTTCAGAATAGCGGACCGAACAAAGATATATCTGATCGGGCCGACCAGTTGGCTTCATTCTCAACAGAAGCTGGTAATCTGGCCAGGATAAAGGGTGAATTACCAGCTACATTTTCAAAAACGCTCGTTTCATTAATGGATACACTTGGATATACAGTTGAGAATCTGGCAGAAAAAGCACAGCTGAGCGACAGACATATCAGAAACTGGAGAAATACCGAAACGGCTCCAAAATCATTACGAGCTGTTGTAGCCGTATGTATTGGGATGCAATTACACCCAATTTTGAGTCATGACCTTATCCACAAATCCGGACATTCCTTTATGAATACTGAAGAGCATATCGTTTATCAAATGATTCTGAATTCGTGTTATATGAAATCCATTTTTGAATGTAGTGACTATTTAACTGCTTGCGGATTTAGACCTTTTAATAGCGATCAATAATATTTCAAAGCAGCGGAACAAAATATTCCGCATTCAAAACATGTTGATTAAGCCCTTCTTGCCACTTTTTGAGAAATTACAAGTGGATTAAGAGGGGCTTTTTTTGTTTATACCGGAATATTTTGTTCCGGGTTTATTATTTCGTTTGATTTTATTATGAACCTAGTGATGGTGTTGAGCTGGATGCAGACAGACGGTTACTAAACCCTATTTGATCCAACCATTGACTGTCCAGGCATCTCGCTCAATCCATTGACGATCACTTCAAAGTGCATCCAATGATCACGGATGGTTCAGCACTGTGAAGTGAACAACCAAATAACGAACAGCTGACTACTGAACAGGAAGCTGCAATCCGAAACGGAGAAATCTGTGGTGGACTGCGGTCGGGCTTATATAGCCCTTTTCAGCCAAGCTGCGCAATTCCTCCGTTTCGAGACAACGACAAACGGAGGAACATTTATGCCAAACCAAGACAATCAGAACCAATCCAGTGAACGCAAAATCTACATCAAGGACCTGCACCTGTGGGTGCCAGTCAGCAAAACCGATTATGACAACTATTTTCGTGACATCAATGCCTACCGTCGCAGGAAGCAAGAACACCACTGTTGTTTCTGCCCAGCAAGCAAACGCTACCTCTGTGATATGGACTGCTGGACTTGCCATTTTCGCAAGGTAGGCGACGAACTATCTCTTGATTCCGTCATTAGCGATGACGACGGTAACGAGAAGAGCTGGCTCGACGATTTGGCCGATGATGCTCCCAGCGCTCTGTCCATCATAGAGGAGCGAGAACTCCTGGATGCGCTTATGAGCAAGCTAGGTGAGCTCGACCCTGACGGCCGCCGCATCTGCGAGCTTCTGATGCAGGACAAGACCGAACGGGAAATCGCTGCCATCATGGGTATCTCGCGGCAATCAACCGTCAATTACAAAAAGAAAAAGGCGTTTGAGACGCTGCGGAAACACCTGCGCGACTACATCTGATGCCACACCTGTTTTTCTCCGGCTGCCTTTATTGGTGGCCGGAGAAAATCTTTTCCCGATTTTCGTTCAAACCACCCGGTCACCTCCATTGGGTAGTAGAAAGAGCAAAACGACAAACGCTCCTTCCAAGGAGGTGAACGAATGTATAAGACGCAAACAAGACCCCGGAGCTGTGCGGCGGATGATGAACTTGTAGATGTTCTCACTGCGATTAGCGTTGTATCCATGCGGCTGGCAAGAAAACTGACCTTGCTTGCCAGGCAGAGCCAATCCAAGGAAGGAGTGAAAAGAAATGAGCAAAATGAGCGACATGTCCATGATCATCGAAGAACTGCGCAGCGCCGCTGCTGTTATTAACGAAGCCGCAAGCTGGCTGATAGAGCAGTTTAGCAGCAATGAGGCTTCACCAGAACCTGATACTGCCGAACCGGTCCTAACGCTGGAAGCGGTCAGAGCAGTCCTCGCGAATAAGTCCCGCGCCGGATTCACTGCCCAGATTCGATCGCTTCTCCAGAAGTACGGTGCCGATAAGCTGTCCGGTATTGATCCGGCCAACTACAAAGCACTGCTTTCAGATGCGGAGGGGCTGACCAATGCCACCTAAAGGACATGCCATTCTCTCCGCATCCAGCTCTGAGCGCTGGATTAATTGTCCGCCCTCGGCAAGGCTCTGTGAGAGCTATCCCGACAAGGGCAGCGATTACGCCGCCGAAGGTACTGATGCTCATGCGCTTTGTGAGTATAAGCTTCGCAGAGCGCTGGGCATGGAGGCAAAGGACCCGACCGAAAACCTCACCTGGTTCAACGAGGAGATGGCCGACTGTGCCGATGGCTATGCTGCCTACATTCTTGAACTGGTGGAAACAGCCAAGCAGACCTGCGCCGATCCGGTTGTCTTGATCGAGCAGCGTGTGGACTTTTCGCGCTGGGTAGAATCAGGCTTCGGCACTGCCGACTGCATTATTATCGCAGATGGCATCTTGCAGGTATGCGATTACAAACACGGCATGGGAATTTTGGTCAGCGCCGAAAAGAACTATCAGATGCAGTGTTACGCCCTTGGCGCAATAGAGCTGTTCGACGGGATCTACGACATTGACACCGTTCGCATGATCATTTATCAGCCACGCCGCGATAATGTCAGTACCTATGAACTATCGAAAGAAGATCTCTATCGCTGGGCGGACGAGGTGCTCAAGCCCACCGCCGATCTCGCTTTTGCAGGTGATGGTAACTTCCTCTGTGGTGAATGGTGCCAGTTCTGCAAGGCTAAATATAACTGCCGCGCCAGGGCCGATGCAAACTTGGAGCTTGCCAGCTATGACTTCAAGCTGCCGCCGCTACTCACGGACGAGGAAGTCGAAGAAATCCTTACCCGTATCGATGACCTTGTCGCATGGGCCACGGACATCAAGGAATACGCCCTACAACAGGCCATCAGCGGTAAGGAGTGGAACGGTTGGAAGCTGGTCGAAGGCCGTTCTAACCGCAAGTACACCAACGAAACAGCGGTCGCCGACACAGTAAGCGATGCAGGCTTTGATCCGTATGAGCACAAGGTCCTCGGAATTACTGCCATGCAGAAGCTATTAGGCAAATCCCGTTTCGAAGAACTCCTCGCCAGCTTTATCGAAAAGCCGCAAGGCAAACCCACGCTTGTGCCGGAGAGCGACAAACGCCCGGTCATGAACACAGCCAAAAATGATTTT
>DIEQ01000110.1 GCA_002418705.1 Mageeibacillus sp. UBA5770
CCATATTGGTTTCATTTCTCATATAACCGGAGCAGTGGCAGAACTTAACATCAGGATATTTTTCGGCAGCGGCAACAGTAGGCTCCATATAACCGTAGCTGGTCGTGAAGATCAGCTTGCAGCCTTCGCTGACAAGGTTATCAATAGATGTTGTTGTTGCCTGTGCATCCGCGTCGTTGACATTTTCAAGTTCAAGAACCTGAATCTTGTCGCCGAGTGCTGCTGCAGCCTGAGCAATGCCTTCTGCATGAGCCTGGGAATAACCGCCGTCATCTTTTGGTGAAATGTACACAACGCCAACCTTAAGGACTTCACCTGCTGCAGCTGCTGTTGTTTCGGCTGCTGATACAGCTGCTGTTGTTTCGGCTGCTGTCGTTGCGACTGCAGTTGTTGCAGCTGCAGTTGTTGCTGTTGTGGAGCCTGAACAACCTGCAAGTGCAAGTGAACCGGCAAGCATGACAGCTGTCATTACCATAGCGAGAATTTTCTTCATGTTTCTTCCTCCTCCATGTTTGTGGGTCTTTCTGTCGCGTCTTCAAAAGTAATCATCGACCCTTCTTCAGACATCTCCTTTATTATGGCAAGGGACTCAACCCGGATGCCCATGTTACGGATCAGTGATCCACCTTCCTGGAAGCCCTTCTCAATCACCACTCCGGCACCGGCCACCCGTGCGCCGGCCTGTCCGGCAATTTCGAGAAGTCCCAGCAGTGCGCGTCCCCGCGCCAGGAAATCATCAATAAAAAGCACTGTATCGTCGGCTGTCAGATACTTTTTACTTACGCGGATAATATACTCTCCACCGCGGGTAAAAGAATGGACAGCGGCATGATATGTCTCTGTATCAAGATTTCGGGATTCAGTCTTTTTGGCAAAAATGACCGGGACATTCAGCATAAGTCCCGTAAACAGAGCCGGAGCGATCCCCGAACTCTCAATAGTAACAACCTTTGTGATACCCTGATCGGCAAATATAGAAGCAAATTCTGCTCCGATCGCCTGCATCAGAAAAGGATCTACCTGATGATTTAAGAAACTGTCAACCTTTAAAATTTCAGTACCAATGACTCGGCCTTTTGAACGGATCTTCTGTTTCAGTAAATCCATGACAACCTCTTTACATTATGTATTATTTTAAGCGAATCGGTTCGGGAAAAACATAAAGTCATTATATGCTAACTTCCCAAAAGAGAAAATACACAATCGCGACGTTTGTGAAAAAAACACATTATTTTCAAGAATAAAACCGCATATTTGTATAATAAAGCTTCTGCATAAGAGAATATGATAAATAACGGTTACATTTCCTAACGGCCGTACTGAAATCCCTCTACAACATCGTTTTCAAGCGTTGATACGTCAACGAGCCGGATATCCCGGCCCTTTACCTGCAGAAGCCCGTCATTCTCCATTGCAATCAGTTCGCGTGAGAAAGAAGGTCTCGGCATGGCCAGAAGCTTGGCGATGACTTCCTTGGAAACAGGCAGCGATACGGTAACACTGCCCGATGAACCGGGGTGCTGTTCCGATCGAAGTTCCAGCAGATAGAACGCTATCTTGTGCCGCAGGCTCTTCTGCGAAAGAAGTGCAATACGGCTGTTCTGTGCTGTTACCCTGTCTGACAGTATCCTGAGAAAATTATTAAGAATGACGGGGCTCTTATCAAGCAGTGAACGGAGTGTATCCTTGCTGACAAAAAGCACTTCCGTCTGTGTCATGGCTTCGAGTGTAAAAGTGTAGACATTCGAACTGCCGAAGATCAAGTCCTCGCCGAAGAACTCACCCGGACCCAGAAGGCCGATCGTCGCAAAGTCACCGCTTGATGTGTATTTCTGCATGGCGATCTGTCCCTGCTCAATAACACCGATGCTTCCGCAGAAATCACCTTCGGCGGCAACGATTTCATTCCTGGCAAAAGATTTTACTTTCGTGACATTACAATAATGATGGAAGGTCACCCGATCCAACCCGGAAAAAAGTGATGTTTTTGAGAGAGCGTCACAAGGTTTAATCATTTTTTTCATCCTCAGGCCTTATTGTAACATAGGTAACAGTTTTTGCGAATTTAGTCATTGATAGATTATCTGCCAAGTATACGATATCCTTCTTTTGATCGTATGGTATCGATAAAATCATCAATCGAGTTCATTTTCCGGTCAAAGGCAACTCCCCCGCCGAAAAGCTGCCTGACAGAATGCGCATCAGAACCGGACATTTTTAGAAGGCCGTTTTCCAGCGCATATTCCAGAGCTTTCTGGTTAAAGGACGGATCTGTATGACTGGCGTTAATCACCTCGACGCCATCGACAATATTGGGAAGAAGTCTGATTCTACTGATATAGAAAGCTTCCCGGAACGGATGGGCATGCGTAATAAACCCGCCGTTTTCGTGTACCTTGTCAGCATATTCATCAATTCTCCAGTTCAGGATGTCAGGATGCTCCAATAAAAATGTCTTATCGAGGCCATATGTCAGAAGATCAGTATGATGATATCCGTATTCCCACCCGAAAAATACCTGCAGGCCACATTTGTCGCCCTCTTCCCTGGCATTTTCATACCCCTGGCAGAATAGTTCAACGCGGAGTTCCCAGGGAAGATGCTGCGGAACGCATGTATTTCCGTTAAAAAAATGATCGGTGACAATTATACCCTGGTAGCCTGCCTGTGCATAAGCCCTGACCATGTCGGCCGCCGTATCGAGGGCACAGGCGCTTGCTTCACTCGTATGCACATGTGTCTCATATTTAAAGGACGGACTGGAATTGACCGATTCGTGTATTTCTCTTATGTCTTTTTGTTTTTTCTTGAACACTTCTGCTTAACCTCTCAACAAATTAATCAAAAACCGGCATAAAGGAAGCATCATGAACTGCTCGAAAACACAGATGAATCTGTTCGCTTGTTATTCTGCCTGTCGAAAGCTCAGGCAGCTGATCCAAGGCGAAAAAATCACAGTCGCTTGTCTCGATATTTGCAGTAAATGAACCGCCGATCCTTTGGCATTCTACCATTATTTTATAAATACCATACGGAGCAGGAACAGGATTTCGCTTTCTGGCGTCTAAAACTGCCAGAAGGCGCTGGACAGACACTTCGAGCCCGGCCTCTTCCTTTACCTCTTTAATAACGTTTTCGCCCAGTGAAAGATCGACTTCAGCCCAGCCGCCCGGCAGGGACCACTTACCGTCAATCTGTTCCTTTACCATAAGGATCCGGTTGTCTTCTATGATTACCGCACGCACATCGATTTTAGGTGTCTGGTAACCTGTTTCAAAACAAAACAGATCCTTTACCTTATCAACCTGCAAGTCCGTATGCTCGCTCATGATTTCTGCTGAAAGGTCACGTATCTGCTGAAATCTCTCAATATCATATTTGTCCTTTGAATAAAAGAGCCCGCTCTGTGCAATGGCCTGAAGCCTTATTGCCCAGTCCAGCCACTTATCATGCATAATTTCTCCTTTGTTGCTGCGTAGTCTTCGTAATCTGCCGCGATATTAGAAATGAGCCATCACTGACTCATTTGTATAAACACATTATAGCTGAAAATCCAAAAAATTTCGCGGACCCGGTTGAATTCAATCGATAACCTTATGCTGATACCACTTTTTGCCGCGGAGCCGCATAATAAATATTATACTCCTGACACCCCACTCACTGAACATGGCAACCCAAACACCGACAATACCAAACGGCAGAATAACACCGAGGAAGTATCCGAGTACCACGCGGAACAGCCACATTGACAGCATTGACATAATAGACGTGTACTTTGAATCACCGCCGGCACGCAGCGCGGCAGGCACCATAAAGCTGCCCGGCCACAAAAAGATCTGAATAACAGAGTACATACAGACAATCAGGAAAATATCAGGGATGATGACATCCGGTGCCTTGAACAGTGACAGGAGAGGATAGAAAAAAGGAAGCAGAAGAACACCCATTGCAGTAAGAGCCAGCGAAGCAAGGATAAAAAGGGAACGGACCAGCTTCTTTGCCTGTTTGATATCACGCTTGCCCATACACTGCCCGACGACGGTTACCACGGCAAGTCCGATGGCATTAGCCGGAATCGTGAATAAACCGGCAAGGGATGCACTGATGGCATTGGTAGCCATTGCATAGGTCCCCAGGCCAACTATGAAGGTCTGTGTAAGGATCTTTCCGCCGTTAAAAAACATCTGCTCTGCAGCAAAAGGCAGCCCGATAAAGAGAATTCTCCTCAGCATTATTGTATCGAACACCAGCAAATCACTCATATGGAAATTCAGGGAAGTATTTCTCCTGACAAGATACAAAATTGAGATGACTGCTGCAAAATATCTCGATATATTCATCGAGACAACCAGGCCAAGTACACCCATATGAAGTCCGTTGATAAAAACAAAATTCAGAAGAACGTACGTAAGATTCATAACAATGGAGAGCATCAGAGAAGAACGCGTCTCCCCTATACCCCGGAGCGCACCGCATACCGATTCCATCACAGCAATTCCACCGTATGAAATACAGCTGCCGATCAAATATATTCTGGCATTATTAAAAACAGCGGCTTCAGCCCTGCCAAAAAGAAGACCCAGGATAGGCCCGTGAAAAACAAGAATCACAATCGAAATGAAAAGCGCAATAAAGAACACGGAAGTCACAGACCCGGCAACCGCCTTCGGCACCATCTTCTCGTTTTTCCGTCCTGTATATTGTGCCACAACGACCGTCCCGCCGGTCGATACCGCAATAAAGATGTTAATCAGGAAGAGGTTGACTGAGTCAACCATATTGACTGCACTGATTGCTGCGACGCCGGACGAACTGATCATCGCTGTATTGACCATATTCATGCAGACCAGAAACGCCTGATCGATCAGGAGCGGCAGAATAATGGAAAGAACCTGTCGGTAATCAAGTGTATCTCCCGAAAAATGTCTGGTTAGAAAACCGTCAGTCGAATTTTTCCAATTGGCTCTGCTTGGGATTTTTATCATTTTTAGCATTGTTTTATTTTAACACGAAAGAGAGAAACGAATTAATTAATTTATTTTGACATGCAAAAAAGAGTCGCCTCCATAAAAAAACGCCTCTTTTTTGAACCTAAACATGATTTTCAATGCACATTTAATTGCTGATTGAGAGTTATATCAGATTCCGAGAAATCCTTACTCAACCGTAATAACAGATACAGGGCAGCCCTCTGCGGCTTCAACCGCGCTGTCCTGCAGCTCGCCGGGAACCGTTTCTGTGATTACTTCAGCCAATCCGTCGGCAGCCATTCTGAAAACACCGGGACATGTATCAACACAAAGACCACATCCGATACATCCACTTCTGTCAATTGCAGCATTCATAGTGTCACTTCCTTCCTGAATTCACATTTGTAATGAGTTAAATAGCAATATATTTGTTCAAACCGGGAAAACAACAGTAAGAAACATCTTGAAAGGGCCTTCTGCTGAGACGGCGTGCGGGATGCCGGCCGGCATCACAATGGTCTCTCCTTCACTTAATGCATAAGATTCATCACCGATCGTGACTTTCGCTTTTCCTTCAAGAACCGTAACCATTGCATCCCCCTGTGAAGAATGTGAGCTGATCTCTTCATCCTTGTCAAACGCGAAAACAGTCAGGCTCAGCGCTTTATTCTGTGCGAGTGTTCTGCTTACAACCTGTCCGGGCTGATACGTTACAAGTCCGGCGAGTGATAAAACCTGACCGGCCTCGATATTTTTCAAATAATGTTCACTCATAAATACGTCCTCCTATACAAAGGATATCTGAATCCTTCGCTGTTCATTGTCTTTTCTTAATGTAAGTTTATCAGGACCTGTATCTTATTCATGTGATTTGAATCAAATAAAAAAGTCATTATGAAATTCCTGATATTAGTTCGAGCCCTGCCCGGTCCAGAATCAGGATAGATTTATTGCTGACAGAACGTATCAACTTATCGTTCTCAAGCTGACTGAGCTTCCGGCTGATTGTTTCACGCGCGATGCCGAGATAATTTGCCATGCCTTCACGGCTCAGAGGCAGACGGATCAGTGTTCCTTCCCTTTCCGGAGTTCCGAAGGAATCAGCATAATAGAGAAGCAGTGAGGCAATGCGTGCATCTACGTTTCTTACGCCCATACTTTGGAGGAACTGTTCAAGCCGGGCGATACGGTCATCAAGCTTTTCGATAATCTTTACGGCTATATCAGGATAAGCCGACAGAATTCTGCGGAACTCACTTTTGGTCAGCATACATGTCCTGACTGTCTCAAGCGCCTCAACATGATATGCCGCAGCCTTGTTTCCCATCAGATACTGCTCCCCAAAGAAGTCTCCCTCAGAAAAAACATATAGAATCTGTTCCCTGCCGTCACCTGTATATTTGAATGCTTTGGCACTGCCCTCATTCATGATGAAAATACAGTCCGGTTTCTCGCCTTCGCGAACCATCGTTTCGCCTTTTTGATATTCATGATGCTGAACAAGGGATGCGATCATGACGAGTTCTTCATGTGCCAGTGATGAAAAAATAGGAACTTTCTGAACACAAAGACCTTCGCCGCACCGATTGCCGCAGCTGCAGCACTCTGCCAAAAACAACACCTCCACCCAAATCAGATTCCGGGGTATTACATGCATGCTGTCGCACAGCGTATAACAATACCATATCACAGCCAATCCATTTTGTATTACCCATACCGGTTAAATGAATCTGGTACAATAAGGGGACTATGAATTTCCAAAGCGATCGGAGAATCCTGTGATACGAACTATCTGTCGAAACTTCGCCGGAATATTATTAATTACTTCCGTTTTATTGCCTTACAGCGTCGGCGTAATGAATATTTTTATACTTCTTCCTGCATTTGCAGGAGGATTCCTTCTCTTTCTCCCACTGATCAGAAGCCTTATTCATCGCCTCGGAGAAAAGCGGGAAAGGCAGGTCATCCGCGTCTTCACTTTCTTTCTTATCCTTGGACTGCTCTTTGTCAGTGTTGAACTCGGAGCCATCTGGACAAATATACCGCGTCAGGATGCACCGCGGGGATCAGTCGTCGTTGTTCTGGGGGCGCAGGTGAAAAACAGCCGGCCGACGCTTATTCTGGGCGGCCGCATCAAAGCGGCAGCCGAATATCTGTATTCACATCCCGATGCAGTCTGTATTGCTTCCGGCGGACAGGGCGGCGATGAGGACATCAGCGAAGCAAAATGCATTCGGGATTCACTTATTTCAGATTACGGTATTGATGCTTCCCGGATCTATCTGGAAGATGCGTCCTATAACACAAATCAGAATCTTTCAAACTGTGCAGAAATAATCTCGAAAAATAATCTCCCGACGAATATTGTACTCGTAACGGATGGCTTTCATATGTTTCGATCAAAAACGATCGCAGGCTGGAAAGGGCTCACACCCTATTCCTGGCCTGCAGCAACGGATAAGAGACTTGTTTTTTATCTGTATGTCAGAGAATTCATTGGAATTCCAAAGACACTTCTGCTAGACCGCTGAAAGATGATATAATAAAGTCAAATAAGATTAATATTTAATCGTAAACTTATGTTATTCATTTTTCGCTGGCCAAGCAGACGGTTATGATGTAACACGGCTAATCATTCGTAAGAACCTGTTATTAAGAAACGGGGTGAGAACATGCCTATTCATGCAGCATTTATCGTCCCCCACCCACCGCTGATTATTCCGGAAGTCGGCCGCGGCGAGGAACAGAAAATCCAGAACACCGTAAACGCCTATCTTCAGATAGGACAGCGGATTGCGGATATTAAACCGCAGACGATCATTGTAATCTCCCCGCACAGCGTAATGTACGGAGACTATATACATATATCCCCTCCTCCCGGCGGCCGCGGTGATATGGGCAGGTTTCACGCCCCAGATGTCATTTTAAAGAAGAAATATGATTCTCCTTTTATTAATGCACTTTGTGAAGTTGTAAAAAGAGCCGGGATTCCGGCCGGAACTGACGGTGAAAAAGAACCTTCGATTGACCATGGCGTGATGGTGCCCCTTTATTTTGTTGAAAAATTCTATACCGATTATGAGCTTGTCCGCATTTCGATTTCGGGACTCTCTCTTCTTGAACACTACCGGTTTGGACAGTGTATTTCAGAGACAGTCGACCTGATGAACCGGAAAGTCGTCATTATTGCCAGCGGGGATCTCTCCCATAAGCTTGGTAAGGGCAGCCCATACGGTTTTGCCGAAGAAGGGCCTGTATTTGACCGTCAGATCACGAAAGCAATCGCTGCAGGCAATTTCATGGATTTCCTCACCTTCGATGAGTCCTTCACGGAGGCTGCAGCCGAATGCGGGCTTCGCTCCTTCATTGAAATGGCAGGTGCACTTGACGGTCTGTCTGTAAAATCATCACTTCTCTCCTATGAGGCTCCTTTTGGCGTAGGATATGCAGTAGGTTCTTACCTGATCACCGGGACAGACGATGACAGGCACTTCGGAGACCGCCTTGTAAAACAGCAGCACATAAAAATCCAGTCAGTCCGTGTCAGCGAGGATGAGTATGTCAAGCTGGCGCGTGAGTCCCTTGAGACATATCTTAAGACCGGCCACAGGCTGAAAAGACCGGAAAACCTCTCGACAGATCTTATCAGAAGGCGGGCAGGAGTCTTTGTTTCCATAAAGAAAGACGGAAATCTGCGTGGCTGTATAGGTACCATCTCCCCTGTCGAATCCTGTATTGCTGATGAAATAATCCGGAACGCAGTAAGTGCAGGCACACAGGATCCGAGGTTTGATGCCGTTTCAGAGGAAGAACTGAGTTCACTTGTCTACAGCGTGGATGTGCTCAGCAAATCTGAGCCAATAAGCTCCATCGAACAGCTCGATGTCAAACGCTACGGTGTGATTGTTTCCAACGGCCGGCGGCACGGCCTGCTGCTTCCAAATCTCGATGGAGTTGATTCCCCACAGCAACAGGTCAGTATTTCGCTCCAAAAAGCAGGTATCTCCCCGGATGAAGCCTATGAAATGGAGCGGTTTGAGGTGGTGCGTCATAAATGACCGGAGTAGCTTGCGGAATTTGTCCTCATCGCTGCATTCTAAGTGAGGGACAGACTGGAATCTGCAGGGCACGCAGCAACCACGGCGGTATAATCCGGTCTGATAATTATGGACTTGTAACATCCATCGCTTTGGACCCGATCGAGAAAAAACCACTTTGTCATTTTTACCCGGGCAGTCATATATTGTCTGTCGGAAGTTTCGGATGCAATCTGCACTGCCCCTTCTGCCAGAATTATGAAATATCCATGGCATGCAAAGAGGATTCTTTGTATACTTTCATCTCTCCTGACGACCTCGTCTCACGTGCTCTTGCTCAGAAGCCACAGGGCAACATAGGGATAGCCTTTACCTACAACGAGCCGCTGATCGGATATGAGTACGTCTATGACACGTGTGTTCTGGCCAGAGAAAAAGGACTGAAGACCGTTCTTGTGACAAATGGATATGTAAATGAAGAGCCGCTGCTCGCACTGCTTCCCCTTATAGATGCAATGAATATTGATCTCAAAACATTCTCGGAAGTCTTTTACAAAAGACTTGGCGGTGGCCTTGAAGATGTTAAGCGAACCATCGAACTGTCAGCAGCCAGGTGCCATGTTGAAATCACGACCCTGATCATTCCGGACGAGAACGACTCTGACGACGAGATGCGCAAAATATCACAGTGGCTCGCCGGTATCAGTCCCGATATTCCCCTTCATATCTCAAGGTTTTTCCCCAGGTACAAGATGCAGGACCGTCGGGCAACAAAAATCGAGACCGTATACCATCTTGCAGAGATTGCACGCGAGTCACTTCACTATGTCCATGAGGGCAACTGTTGAAATGGACCGCCTTTAAACGATCCACAAACACAATTGAAACAATATGTAAATTTACAGTATGACTGGCTGCATTTCCTGAATTTGTCATGTATGCTAACAACAGACAGCGATTGACCATCGGTCAGTCGCTGTTTATTTTGTGAAGATAATCCAATGAATGCCGACAGGCGCAAGAAATCATCCGTTATTCCGGTGATTATGCTGAATTTGAGGGTAAATGAATGAGTTTTATTAGACTTGAAAATGTACAAAAGCGATATAAAATGGGCGACGTGATCATCAACGCGGTTGATGGTGTCAGTTTTGATATTGATAAAGGTGATTTTGCGGTGGTCGTTGGCGCGTCCGGCGCCGGCAAGACAACTGTCCTCAATATCCTTGGAGGCATGGATGGCCTGGATAACGGAAAAATCGAGGTGGACACGGAAGATATAAGCAGCTACAGCAAAAAAATGCTTACAGAATACCGGCGTTATGAAATTGGCTTTGTGTTTCAGTTTTACAATCTCATCCAAAACCTCACGGCAAGGGAGAATGTCGAACTAGCTTCACAAATCAGTAAAAATCCGCTGGATGTGAACACGGTTCTGCAAATGGTCGGACTAGAGAATCGAATGGATAATTTTCCCGCACAGCTTTCCGGCGGTGAGCAGCAGCGGGTCGCAATAGCCCGTGCACTTGCCAAAAACCCCAAATTACTGCTCTGTGATGAACCGACTGGTGCCCTGGACTACCAGACAGGAAAATCAATCCTGAAACTATTACAGGATACCTGTAAAACAACCGGTATGACGGTCGTGGTTATTACGCACAACTCTGCACTTACTTCGATGGCCGATAAAGTGATCCGCATGAAAAACGGCAAGGTCACTGAATTTATCATAAATGAGAATCCTATGCCCGTAGAAAGGATTGAATGGTAATGTCACAAAAAGCTTTTTTCAAAGATCTTAGACGTTCCATTTTCAATACAAAGGCCCGATTTTTATCAATCATGGCCATTATCGCGTTGGGAGTCGGCTTTTTCGCCGGTATAAACGCCACCGAACCCGATATGATTATTTCCGCCGACAAGTATTATCAGGAACATAATCTTTCGGATTTTCACCTCGTTTCACCTTTGGGATTTAAAGAATCGGACATTCAGAGCGTTCTGGATACAGACGGTATAGCACAGGTGCAGGCAGGATATTCCAAAGACGTATTTGTAACATCCGATGCCGGCAGCACAGCCACAGTAAGACTTTACAGCCATGATTCCCGGAATACTGCAGAAAATGGCAGTATCAATGTTCCGGTGCTGACCGAGGGCCGGATGCCGGAAATCCCAGGTGAAATCGCTGTTGAAGCCGGCAGGAATGTACCGGACAGCATTGAGATTGGCAGCCGTATCACCCTTTCCCTTCCGGAAGGCGATATATTGAGTGACTATCTGAATCAAAGCACATACCTCGTTGTCGGCCGAATCAATTCCCCGCTTTATATTGATTTCGAAAGGGGAATGACAAATATCGGCGATGGCTCTATCGGTTTTTATGCATATATTCCCCAGACAGATTTTACAATCGAAAAAGCAACTGATCTCTTTATCCGTACGACAGAATCCAAAACCCTGACAGCCTATTCCACGGCCTATAATAGTCATCTGACTGTACTGCAGGATCATTTCGAGATTCTCGGGCAGACGGCAATCGCCTCCGACACACAGCTGCTTCGTGATGAACTAAATATAAAAAAGGAAGAGCTCCAAACCAGCAAACAGGACGCGGAGAGCGAACTTGCTGCGGGTGAGCAGAAACTGCAGGATGCTGCACAGGCTATTTTAGACGGCGAACAGGAAATTAAGGAAAAGGAAGCAAAATATACAAAGGAACTTGCCAGTCGGGACGCCCAATTGGCCCAAGGCCGGATCGATCTGGCTCAAGGCTGGGAGCTTTATAATACGAACTATGCCCTGTGGCAGTCAAACTATGATTTAAGTCAGGCTGGATTGGCTGAATTGGCTGCGGCCAAAATTCAGCTGGACAAAATCCCGCCGCAGATAGCCGCGGCACAGGCAGAGCTGAAAGCATCGAAGTCTCAGCTCGATACTGTTAAGCTCCAATTGGACGCCCTCCAGACGTCAATTGATGAACTGAATAAAATTGAGACTGACTTACCAACTATTGTACCGGGAATGACCGAAGATACATTCAATCAGCTCATAGCGGATACACGGGTTTACTCCGGCGAATTGGCAGATAACATTCAGGCGAATTTTCTTTATAATGATCCGGACTTGCTGGCCGGATTAACCCAGCTTTTTGATGCAGCCATTTCCCAAATGGAAATTACCTATACCCAGTCAAAAAGTGACTATGATGCCGGTCTTGATCAATATACTTCCGGTGCCGAACAGCTGGCTGTACAAAAAACACAGTACCAGCAGGGACTATCTGATTATCAGGACTCACTGGCGACACTGGAGTCCGCCGCAGCTCAGCTGGAAATCGGAAAAATTGAATTGGATCAGGCTAAATTAACTCTGGATCAAAGTGAAGCTGAAATACTCGCGGGCGAGGCAGCTCTGGCAGATGGTAAAATCGAACTTGAGCAGCAATTGGCTGACGGCCGGGCAAAACTTGTTGATGCCCGTATTGAACTGGCCGATGGCCGAAAAACCTATGAAGAGGAAAAAGCGGATGCACTGGCTAAAATTGCCGATGCCGAAACTAAAATCAAAGATGCTTCGCGGAGTATTATGGAAATTCCTGATCACTGGTTTGTGATGAACCGTGACAGTAACCCGGGTTATTCCGGGTATGGAAATGATGCCGAACGTATTGGTGCGGTCGCCAAGGTATTCCCACTGTTCTTCTTTCTGGTCGCCGCACTGGTCTGTCTGACAACGATGACAAGAATGGTTGAAGAAGAACGGGTCCAGATAGGGACCCTGAAGGCCCTTGGTTACAGCACAGGGAAAATATCGTCTAAATATCTGGTATATGCTCTGCTTGCCAGCCTGATTGGTGCCGCATCAGGTCTGATCATCGGATTCCGGTTGTTTCCGGAAGTTATTATGAATGCCTATGGAATGATGTATCAGATACCGGTACAGCTGACACCATATCACCTGAATTACACGATAATTTCAATCCTGATAGCGGTTGTGACTACAGTTTCGGCTTCCCTGCTGGCCACTTTGCAGGAATTGCGCTCTTCACCGGCTGTTCTGATGCAGCCGAAAGCACCCAAGCCAGGCAAACGAATCCTTCTGGAACGAATTCGTCCATTGTGGAAACGACTTTCATTTTCACACAAAGTTACTGCGAGGAATATTTTTCGGTACAAACGTCGTTTTCTGATGACTGTAATTGGTATTGCGGGGTGCACAGCCCTCCTCGTTACAGGTTTTGGCCTGCGGGATTCTGTAAATGCCATTATGGGCAAACAGTTCAAAGATATTTTTATTTATGACGGCATGATGATGATCGATACCGATAAGTCGGCTGCTGACTTGGATATCGCCTTGATTCTTGGCGCCGATACAGCCGTGAAGTCCTATCTTAATGCACAGAATGAAACCATCAATGTCATGTCTGCCGGATCCAGCCATGAATTTGAAGCCACTATGGTCGTCCCGGAGGATACAAATATCTTCCCTGAATTTTATGACCTCCATGTCCGCACGACCGGCGAAAAACTGAATCTGCCCGATGACGGTGCAGTAATCACAGAAAAACTGGCTGAACTGCTTCATATTCAGGTTGGTGATACCATTTCCTGGCGCGATTCGGAACAAAGGTCCTATAAAGTGCAAATTTCAAGTATCGCTGAAAATTACCTGATGCATTACATCTATCTCTCACCGACATATTTCGACAAAATTACTTTACGGGCACCTGTCTATAATACGGCTCTCTTCAATTTTAATAACGAGGCTGCTCTTGACGAGAAAGTTTTCAAAGAAAATCTGCTCAGCAATGACGGTGTCCTTGGAGCCATGTTCACCTCAGGTATTGCTGATGATTTCAACAATTCGATCAAAAGTCTGAACTATGTCGTGCTCCTTCTGATTATTTCAGCCGGCGCTCTGGCTTTTGTGGTACTTTATAATCTGACCAACATCAATATTACAGAGCGGATCCGGGAAATCGCAACAATCAAAGTACTTGGATTCCGGGATAAAGAAGTGTCGGCCTATGTTTATCGCGAAAATATCCTTCTGACCGTTATCGGTACTCTCGTCGGTTTGCTGACGGGCTTTGTTCTGCACCATTTTGTCATGAGCACCATGGAAATCGATACCATGATGTTCGGCAAAAATATTGCATTATTAAGTTACCTGCTGTCGATAGCCCTAACCATGGCTTTTACCATTCTGGTCAATTTCTTCATGTATTATCACCTTCGCAAGGTCAACATGGTCGAATCCCTGAAATCCGTCGAATAAGGAGCAGATTATGCGCATCAGTAAAAATCCGGAAATACGACGCCAGGAGATTATTGACACAGCCAGGGAATTATACGAAGTCAACGGCATCACCAAGACCTCAATAACGCAGATCGCCGATAAAATCGGTGTTGCAAAAGGTCTTGTGTACTACTATTTTTCATCAAAGGAGCAATTAACCGAAGCAATAATTAAACAGTTTTTGGAGCAGCTGGATGTTGTCCTGGAGGAAATCATCCGGCAGAATGATATGACTTTTCATGAAAAGCTTGCGGCAATCCTCTTTCTCTATTTCAAATCATTTCAGAATAACCCGGGCTTTTTGAATTTCCCCCCGGTGGACCCCGACCTGTTTTCCCTGCTTCGCAAACGGGCTTCTGAAACAGCTCTTAACCATGCCACGACACTGCTGCATCAGGGTATGGAACAAAACCTGATCCGTATTGAATATCCGGAGTACACCCTGAAAGTCCTGATCCGAGGCCTTGGGGACCTGTATCTGAGTGGTGTCAGTCAGGTACATGTCCATGCATCCCTGATCGAACAGGCACTGGGTCTTGAAAAGGGTTCACTAAAGCTTAAATTCGATTGATTCTATTACAGATACCGCTAAAGTGATTTATAGCTTGAGGGCCCATTCCCTTGCATCCCATGTCCCGGTAACGATATCTTCATAGAATTCCGGCTCATGACACACCATCAGGATTGTGCCGGAGTAGTCTTTGAGTGCCGATTTCAGGACATCCTTGGCGACCACGTCGAGGTGGTTTGTAGGTTCGTCAAGTATGAGCAGATTGTATTTACGGTTCATAAGCTTGCATAATCGCAGCTTGGCCTGTTCACCGCCGCTAAGTACAGACACTTTGCTGTCAATATGTTTGTTCGTCAGTCCACAGCGGGCCAGGGCGCAGCGGAGTTCCGAGATGCTCATCGAAGGAAACTCATCACTCAGGGATTCAAGACACGTACGGCTTCTGTCATTTGCATTTTCCTGTTCGAAATAACCGATCGAGAGGTATTCTCCCTGCTTATGTTCTCCGGATAAGGCTGGCGTAAGGCCGAGAAGGCTTTTGAGAAGCGTTGTTTTACCGATACCATTGGCACCAACCAGGGATATTTTCTGACCTCGTTCCAACTGCAGGTCGATAGGCCTGCTTAAAGGTTCGTCATAACCGATCACAAGACCCTGCGCATCAAATATCGCACGGCTGGGAGCACGATCCGAACGGAATGAAAATACAGGAACCGGGCGCTCTTTATCAAGCTCGATCACATCCATTTTATCAATCTTTTTCTGTCGGCTCATCGCCATATTTCTGGTGGAAACACGTGCTTTATTGCGGGCTACAAAATCCTTGAGGCTTGCAATTTCCATTTGCTGGCGCTCATAGGCATCTTCTCTTTGAGACTTCTGAACTTCATAGACTTCCAGGAAATGGTTGTAATCTCCGGCGTAGCGGTCCAGATGACAGTTGCTGACATGATAGACCACGTTAATGACACTGTTCATGAAAGTGACGTCATGTGAAATCAGGATAAAAGCGTTCTCGTAATCAAGCAGATACTGCCTGAGCCATGTGATATGCTCTTCATCAAGATAATTGGTAGGCTCGTCAAGGAGCAGGATATCAGGCTTCTCAAGCAGAAGCTTGGCCAGAAGGACCTTGGTGCGCTGGCCTCCGCTAAGAGCTGTAACGTCTGTTTCGAGGCCAAAATTAAGAAGCCCGAGTGCACCGGCTGTCTCTTCAATTTTAGAATCCATCAAGAAAAAATCACTGTGCTCGATTTGGGTCTGCAATTCACCCATCTCATCCATCAGCTCCGTCATGGCGTCTTCATCGGCCTCTCCCAAAAGCGTATATATATCTTCGAGACGTGTCTGCTTACTGTTGAGATGATCAAAGGCCTGTCGAAGGATATCGCGAATGGTAAGTCCGCTTGTAAGAATGGTATGTTGATCCAGGTAGCCGGATTTAATCCCTTTAGACCACAAAATGGAACCTTCATCAGGCTCCATATGATCTGTGACGATATTCATGAAGGTAGATTTACCTTCACCGTTTGCACCGACCAGACCGATATGTTCTCCCCGATTAAGGCGAAACGAAATATTTTCGAAAATAGTACGATCGCCGAAACCGTGGCTCAATTGTTCAACTGTCAATAAACTCATATATGAAACCTCTTACCTAATTGGAATTATATGCAAACAGAATCCATAATACCAGAGAAAGGCTGGCTTTGTCTCTAGCAAAGATGCGAAAAAGAACAGCTTCTCAATTTCGAAAAGCTGTTCCGCATAGGTGCAAAGCGGTATGTTACCTCAAGGCAGCAATGATAATAACGATCGCAATGAATAAAACAATGACTATAATCCCAGCTAAAATGTATTTCATATTCTTTTTAGAGTCTTTTCCGAGGCGTTCTCTGTCTGAATCTGACAGATTGGATTTGATAACCGGAGCTTCAAATATGTTTTTGCCGACATTTGGCTTATCGTGTTTTGCGGGTTCCGTTGTCATTGTATATGCTTTTCTTTCTTCATGCATTACGGGCGGCAGTCTCTCTTTATTCATAACAGAGACATATGGATTAATTTTATAAATGATTGTATTTACAAGTGCGTCAACCTGCTGCTGATTTGTCCCCTCTGCCGTGATACGGATACTTTGCCGGCTGTCACTGGCAAAAGATATGGAGGACACGTTCTGCGGATGATTACCCGAAGCAGGCAGTCGGAGTGTAAAACTGCAGCTCGATAACATTTCATCCGGAGAGAATGAATTTTCCAGCTTTTGGACTGTAATATCCGTACTGTCCCCATGCTCTGAACCAATTTCGAAGGAGGGCTCGATTTTTTTAAAATCCGGAAATTTAAGAAAAGCAATTGTCCGTATCTTTTCATACAAGTAAAGCAGATCATCTATATGAATACTGCCCTCATAATTATGTGTATTTATTGTCTTGCTATATACGTCCATGATACATTCCTCCATACTTGAAAATGTAAAGAATTCGAGTATGCGCTCCTCATAACAGTCCAACTTTCAGTCCAATTTGGCCAATACTTCATCATTTCATTGATTCGTGCAACAATCTGCACACGGTTCTTAAGTATGAGTTTTTACTTGAGGGAATTGTCATCTTACTTCACCACATTTTGACTCATTAGCTTTTATCTGATTATAACGCAACGACGATCAAATGTGGAATATAAGGTTCGTCAAGGCAGGCGAAATCATCCTTGGTCAGCCGCTGGTTTTTGGAAATAAATATTTTGATACAAACGAACCTTGGAATACACGTAATTTGAACCCTGCTGGATGTGAATACACGCTTTTTAATTGCGTTCAGATTATTTCTAACTTAGCAGTCTTGTTGAATCCCTTCTTGCCTTTTTCATCGTCGAGAATATTTTCTTGGCTCAATATTAATAATATATGGGAAAAGCAATATGTATCTGTTAAGCATAAATTGCCAGAAATCTCGATATTGTTTGAAAGATTGGATAAAGGAATAATTGAAATGGAAGTCAATAAACTTGCAAACAAGTTATAAGGTCCGACGTTTGATAAATCATCGAACCGAAGCAACTTATATCCTATTTCGCAAATTCAATTTGGTGATCGTCAACAAGGAGCGTTTGAGATGACCGGCACCGAAGAAAATGCCCTCCCTTTGCACCCCCCTATTTTTTTAATGGGCTTCAGGGAAATCAGTGCTAAAAACACCGAGTGTTCAAGTCCTGTCGTCCGTAAAATAGGTTTTAAAGCAAATGACAAAGTGCGCCGACACATACCCCTGAACCCCTGAAACTGTCTGTTTTCAACCTTTATAGGCAAAAATAATACCACCCATGTCAAAACCGGAGTCTATCATTAGACGGTATCATATTTGGCGTATACATCATAAAAATGATACAATGAACACACCTGATTATCAAGCCATAAAAGATTAGAAACCGTTTTAAGATTGAAAATATGGTGTTATGAGCTATTGGTTTGAAAAAGATAAGCCCCTCTCCGTTGAAAAGGTGATCAGAATAATGTATAAGCTGATGCAAGATGGTGTTGCTGGGAGCATATAACCTTTTGCGTACCACCATAAAAAGTTTGCATATCACCTCAACGGACGTTGAGTACCACCCCTAATGATTTAACTGTTCTTTGGCTGACACCAGCAATCAAGGATTTGATTAAGGAATAGTATAAACATTTGTGTTTACTGTTTTAAAAAATAATATTAGGCGTACTAAGGAGTAAAACCATTCGCATCCGTTCTTAATTTTATACAAACCAATAATGCACTTTAATCAACTTTTCAATAATAACAATTGTAAGTATTGTACTAGACTTATATAATAATACTAAAGAATAATCATACATTTATAGCATCATAATTTGACACCTTTAATTTGTATTGGAGGTTTTGAATGAATAATCAAAATCAATTCACCTCTAAGAAAAATATTGAAAGATCTCAAGTGAGAATACTTTTAATGTTTCCCCTACTATTTAGTTTTCTTTTTTTTACATTACTTTTTTTTCTCATCTTCAAGGAAATAACAGCCAATACCATTTTAATAGCACTTTTGTTAATATTTGCTATTTCAATTGTTTTTGGAAAAAAGACCGGCCTTCTATCCGGCTTTGCTTTAGTACTCATACAATTAATTTCTTCATATATTATTTATTGGTTAAACAATATAGTATCATTGGGAAGTTTCGTTGGAATTGTCACAGTTTCAGAATTGTTAACATTAGCCAGCCTGCCGGTCAGCGGTTTTTTAATTGGTCTGTACGCCGAAACATTTGGTATTTATAACAGCATAACTGAGCGTAAGGTTCGCGATCAAACTGCAGTTATTCAGAAGCTTAAGAAACAAGTCGAACAATATGAAAGGGAATGGCAGAGTCTATCCAAAACAAAAATTTATCATCATGTCTGGGATTCCCTTACCGATGAGGACACCCTATGCGAGCAACTGGTTTGCTTAATCATAGAGTCAGTTAACAATCAAACTCAATGTGATTTACTTGTGCAAAGTCTAGTTTCGAATCAAACCTCGTGGAAGGATAAATCCGACCAGATCCTATTTGACATACTGGTCCAAAACAGTCCGGATATACTCGCAATATTGGATCTTGATGGCAAAATCCTTAAATATCATGACAAATTGATGGCGATCTACGGCATTCCGATTTCGCAGCGTCTTGAAAATATCGACTTCGTACAGATTCTGACTCCAGAATCCGCAGAAAAAGCAACTCGCAATTTAGCATGCATTCTCTCGACCGAATATAATCCCCAGGAAAAGTATGAAATCCAGTCAAATAATAATAAATTTTCCAAGTTAATAATTATCCCGGAAGTAACAATAACTTATTCTAAGAATCCATTAGTGTTATTGGCCAGTGTCAGCAGCTCTCATGTTCGTATCAATCCTGAACAAATGTATCAGGATTTGGTCATACCGACGAACCTGGGTGAACTCTTACAACAAAGCCTTTGCTGCGTATCTGCAAATAATTTTGTGACCTACTTAAGTCCGGTAATTTGTGAGCTCATTGGAGAGAATCCCTTAAACGTAATCGGAAAAAAATTAGATAAATATATCAATTCCGTTTCGAATACTGATTTCGAGAAATTTATGGACATATGCCGGATGGGTCAGCAGATCACAATTGAACTTGAAATGAATACTCACAATCAAAAAAGATCGGCACTACGCTTTGTGGCATTTCCAGCCAGCAGGGATACAGGAGAGTACATTGGTACCACCTTTTTAGTGGAGGATATAACAAATGTCAAAAAGGTGGAGGATATCCTGCAGCATCGCCTGAAAATTGAAAAATTGATTTCTAGCATTTCAACCCGCTTTGTTTCAGTCAAGGCTGAAGATATGGACAGTGAAATAGAAAGAGTTCTCAAAATTGTCAGCGAATTTGAAAATACAAAAGGCTGTTCGATTGAAATATTGCCATCACCCCAGAATAAAAAGCTCTTAACTTATATCTTCGATTCAAAACAAAGAACTGACAACAAGAAGATATCAGATAATAATCCAGTATCAAATAATTATGAAACCATATCAATTCCAATTATCCTTGGATTTGAAACAGTCGGTTATTTTAAATTTACACAGGAACAATACCGGGATAATTGGTTTGACAGTGATTCAAAACTTATATGCTTGATTGGTGAAATTATCATCAATGCCTTAATCCGAAAAGAGAATGAACTCAATATCAAATTAAACGAGAATCGCTTGAGAACAACACTTCACTCCATTGGTGATGCCGTTATCGCTACAAATCCGGAAGGTCAAATTATACTAATGAACCTTATGGCTGAAAATCTAACTGGTTGGAACTGGGATAAAGCCCAGAATCTTCCGCTAAACACAGTCTTCAATACTATAGAAACCCAACCCGATGACGTTTCGCAATTAAATGAAGTAAGTAATCTTCACCCCCTATCTGAAACAGATGGCAGTATTATACTTACATCACAGAATGGTCAGCAATTCTTTATTTCTGTTAATCGTTCCCATATCGAGGATCACCAAAGAAATTTCTTTGGTGAGGTAATTGTTTTTCGCGATGTAACACAGGCAAAATACGAAAACGACGAGATCCGTTATATCAGCTATCATGACAAACTCACAGGACTATACAACCGAACTTTTTTTGAAGAGGAGATCGCTCGCCTGAACACAACACGGCAGTATCCCATTACCATCTTGTTAGGTGACTGCAACGGTCTTAAAATTGCCAATGATATTTTTGGTCACTTGGAAGGTGATAGACTGCTTCAAACTATTGCCGATATTATCAAAATGTCAATTCGACATGAAGATATTGCAGCACGATGGGGCGGAGATGAATTTGTAATAATCATGCCACAAACCGATGAAAATGTTGGCATGGAGATCAGGGAACGAATCTTAACATGCTGTGCATGTTCCGACCATGCCCCTATCCAACCCAGTTTGGCTATTGGCAGCGCAACAGCAACTGAATTTGATTTTGACTTGACAGATGTAATAAAGCAGGCTGAAGACCGCATGTATCGCCATAAATTAATGGAATCCAAAAGTAACAGAAACTCACTGATTAGCTCCATTGAAAAAATGGTTTTTGAAAAGAGTTATGAAACAGAGGAGCATGCCAGTCGATTGAAAGAAATATCCCATAAGGTTGGCCGAGCTGTTGGTCTATCTGATTATGAACAGGAGGAACTCAGCATACTGTCAGTTCTTCACGATATTGGCAAAATTGGCATCCCTGATCGAATCTTACAAAAAAGCAGCAGCCTGTCTGCTGAGGAATGGGAAATCATGAAGAAACATTCCGAGAAAGGGTATAATTTAGCCAAAGCAACGCCTGAACTTATCAAAATAGCCGAAGCGATCCTCCACCACCATGAGCGCTGGGATGGAGCAGGTTATCCCTCTGGTCAAAAGGGGGAAGATATCCCCAAATTATCACGAATTTTGACAATAATCGATGCGTATGATGTTATAACTCATAACAGATCCTACAAACAAGCCCGAAGCAGTAATGAAGCCCTTCAGGAAATTGAGAAGTGTGCCGGGACTCAATTTGACCCTGAACTGGCAAAGATCTTCATTGGATTAATGCAAGAGGATGGAGTAATTGACTCTTCTCCTATATCGAATGAATGACCATTTATCGGCTCTTCATCGAAGGACAAACACCATCATCAATCGCAAAGCATCTCGCTGGTCAGGACATCCCCCTCGCCTGCTGGTAAAAAACTTGGCAAGTCGCTACCGTGAAAATTTTCCACCCCCCCCATATTAGAAACATATATTCCCCTTCTGCAACCTTCAAAGATTCCTTCTCTGGCTAAAACTGTGACAGATGATATAACTCTTCTTATCAATGTGTTTTGCAAGCCCTGTTCCAACTTTAACAGGATCTGCCATGAATTCTTTTGGTAAAGGCAACCCGGAAGCTGACTTTGCTGCTCAAGAGCCGCAATCTGTTTCGAAGCTTCATCCAGAGAGCGGGTTACTCAGTCGGAAGGGCGATTTCACTTGCCAGAACTCGTTCCAATTCAAAAAATGGATGCCACTGCCATACCCCCCCATTGCAAACGTCAGCTGGTCCGGAGCGAATTGGATGGTAGAAATCATTCCATGAAAATCCGGCAACGTTCGCAGACATGCCCCGGTCTCCATATTCAATATTCGCAATATAGTACTGTCAGAAAAAATGTCTTTTTTGCTGACTTCTAATATAAAGTGTCCGTCCGGACTCAGAGCAACCCTGCGGGTCCTATCTTGTGGCCTATGAAACACACGAAGGCATTTTCCGGTAAATGCATCCCATAGGCAAAGTCTGTCCTTTCCTGCAGAAAGAACCCTTCGCCCATCCGAACTGAAAACAGCAGAACAAACCACATCGTCTTCCTGAAAAGTCTGAAGTCTATTTCCTGTTTCAATTTCCCATAACATCAGCAAATCTCTATCGTTATCGCCAGCGGAGCTTCCCGACAAAGCATAGCGTCCATCCGGACTGAAAACAACTGTAAGAACTTCCCCCTTGTGGCCTTTAAACTCTCGTATCCTTTTTCCTGATTCGACATCCCAGAGAAAGACCACATTCCCTGCGCCTGACATCGCAAATCGTCCATTGGGGCTGCAGGCCACTGTCCTTACAGGATTAGGCTGCCCGTCCGGTTCCGTTGGATGAAGAAAAGTCATTTGCGGCTTTCCTCCGAAAATGCTGAAACGCCGCATCGCCGAATCTTCGTTACCTGTCAGAATAAATTTCCCGTTTGGATCAAATGCGACAGTTGTTATGATGTATCTCTGTCTAAAATTACTTTCAACTCTTCCTGATTTTATATTCCAAAGCAACAGCGGATTATTACTTTTCTGACACTCTCTCCGCATGTTGCGACATAGTACCCATCCGGGCTGTATGCAAACGAATAAAAAGCCATTTCATCCTCTTCAATTGTCTTGATCAAACCGATCCCGGGCAGTTTCCTCCTGGCCAGCTCCACTGCATCCTTCACTTCCGGGTATTGGTCCAAGTCATTGAACTGTTCCAGCGCTTTACCATAGTCCCACCGTTCCATGTGGATCAGCCCCGCCAGATATGCCCACGGCCACCGCTCCTTTGTGATATCCAACATCTGCTCCAGTTTGTCGAGCGCTTCCAGGTCATCGATCTCCGACTGCCTCCAAAGCAGCAACGACAGGTTGTATGTCGCCTCCGGATACCTGCTGTCTAGCTCAAGCGTCTGCTGCAGCAGTTCCTCCGCCTGCTTCTTGTCCCCCAAGTCCAGCATGCCCAGTGCCTTGTTGTTCATACTGCATGCCCGCAGTTCGGCCACTTTGGGTTGTTCCCTTGTATAAGGCTTTCCCGTCTGTTTCTTGTAGATCACCCGCAGTTTCTGTGCGATTGTAAGCATATCAACGGGGCGCTCTTGCGGATCGCGCATAAAACATGAGCGCAGTAAATCCGCCAGTTGCTCCGGCATGCGCGGCAGATACTTCTGTGAGGGCCCCTCAAGCAGGTATTCTTCCAATACAAAGGGTGCGTCCAGTCCACTGCGCCAGGTTAGTTCTCCCTTAAACATCTCCAGGATCGATACACCCCAGCTCCAGATATCTGTAGCCGCGGTCAGCTCCGGCCATTCACCGGCAGGTATCTGCGCATCCGCAAGTTCAGCACTTCGCGCCTGTTCCGGCGAGCAGTACGCCGGTGTCAAACACATCTTGGTCAGCCCAAAGTCCGTCACCTTCACGACCTCGGCCTCGGTCAAGAGAACATTAGCAGGTTTGACATCCCTGTGAACCAGGGATTGCCCGTGGGCATAGCCAAGACCCCAGGCAAACTGGATCGACACATCCAGCATCCGCTCCAGCGCTATAATGTGGCTACCTTTGTACAGCAGACCTTTCCGGATCCATTCTCGCAGACTGTCTCCGCTGACATACTCGGAAAAAACCATTGGCATGTCTTCGATAAAGCGCACATACTGGCATGTGCGGATGTGCGGGTGAAGCCCTAAAGCTATCCAGCCCTCCACTTCCTTTACGAAGGATTCATTTCCCCCGGCCTGCGCTATAACCTCCGGGCGGGGGCTCTTTATGATCAAGTCGGTTCCCCAGTTGCGGTGATAAACATGGTAGACCAATCCCATACTGTCTGAAGTAATCACATTCTTGATCTCGTACAGGTTAAGGATCACATCCCCCGTTTTCCACTCGGTATGACCAGTGCCCGTCTGCGTATCCGGCCTTGTCATTTCCGTTTCCATTTCTTCCAGCTTCGCTCGTATACCATCCACTTTTAACCAGCCGTATCCGCGATACCCGAGTTCGGTTAACAGATATTTAAAATCTTCCTCCGACAACTGTCGTGTGAGATCATTGTCCGTTATGCGGCCTTTTCGCCATAGCAGTAATCTCCGATTATATATTGAAGCGAGATGCTGATTATCAAGCGCCATCGCCTTGTTTCAGAAATTTTCCGCCTTGCCCTCATCGCCAAGATCAAGGTATGAAAGCGCCTTGTTGCTTAGCGAATCAGCAGTTTCTGACGCACCATTTTGATAATTTCCCGGATAGGTTTTTCCGCATTCAGTTTTAAATATCACAATGAGTCTGTCCGCGACTTCCATCATCGTGTGCGGCCGGTCCGATTCATTTTCCGCAAAACACTGCCTCAGCAGCTGCACAACGCTCTCCGGCATCGCGGGTATGCCATTTGTTCCTTCATGATCTTCCAGAAACGCTTCAAGCACATGTGCAGCAATCGCGCCGGACCTCCAAGTCGCCTCACCAGAAAACATTTCCAGTACCGATACACCCCAGCTCCATATCGGTACTGCGTGTCAGCTGCCGACCGCTTAACTGTTCCGGGCTGCAGTACGCTGGCGTATACGCACTTGATGCAACCAAAACAGACTGCTGCGCATCATCGTTCTGCATGCTGCCTGCCGGCTTTGCACGTGCCAGCCCAAAGTCAACGACCTTTACTTCTCCGCCGTTTGTCATCATCACGTTATGGGGTTTGACATCCTGATGGATCAGCCCCTTTTCGTGCGCATAATGCAGTCCCCAGGCAAACTGTATCGCGATATCGAGAATACATTCCAGCGACACTTTTTTCCCGTCTTCATAAAGTTTATTGGTTTTGATCCAATCCTTGAGGCTGCCGCCCGGGACGTATTCCGCGAAGATACGAGGTGCACCGCCTAATTCACGCACGTAATAGCAGGTCGCTATATTGGGGTGAAAACCCAGCTCGATCCATGCCTGGCACTCACTGATGAAGTTCTGCTTCTGCGCCTCCGATGGAAAAGCATGCGCATGCGGCGCTTTCACTGCAAGATCGGTGTTCCAGGTTTTATGGTGAACTTTATAGATCTTGCCGAAACCGCCCGCATGAAATGCACGTCCCGCATCATCAACGGGCAGCACCTCATAGAGGTCGAGTATGACATCTCCAACATTCCAGTCAAGCAAGACATTTTTCTCTGCCTTTGCTAGTTCATCTAATTTTTGATCTTCGGAATCAGCCATCACACCTCCTCCATCATGCAGATTAAGTAGTTGAGAATTCTATTTTATAATGGGAAATTGATGCCTGTACCGGGAATACTTTTTCCGCTGTCATCGTGTTCAAAACACCCACTGTGATCATAATGGGAATCGGAATGACCTCTGGTTATGAGTGGTTTTTCTTGCAGGATCATTTGTTTTTGGCTATAACTGAGTCTACCAGACTTATATAACGAAAACAGACTCTTTGCAGCTGTATTGCACAGCTGCAAATACTTCGGAGATCCCGAGCTTTGCTTGAGTATGTCGATGATGGGTTCGATAGCGCTCGCATCTCCTATCATACCAAGTGCTTCAACAGCAACCCCGACATGCTGAGTATCAATTCCATCCTGAAGAACAGCAATAAGCGGTTCGACAGCAGATGGATCACCAATTTTCCCGAGAGCTTGAGCGACTTCAGCACGCGAAGAAGTGTCACTGTTTTTTAAAAGGGCGATAAGGGGTTCAACTGCGCGGACATCGTTCAGTTCTCCCAGCATCTCGATCACATACCCGCGAACTTTGCCTTTCCGATTCGTGAGGGATGATATCAGTGAATTTATTGCCGGCTTCCCGATTTGCTTCAATATTGATGAGGCTGTTGCTTGCACCGCTTTATCTTCATCATCTAAATATCTAATGAACAAGTCAACAGTATTTGCGTCTGCTATCTTCATCAATGCGGTTTCTGCATCTTTGCGAACATCCTGGTTTTTATTTCTGATTGCAGCGACAAGTGGTTCTATTGCCGGTTTGCCGATCTCTGCGCATTTGTCCCAATTCCTGATCATAATATAGAATTTTGCTCTTTCTTCATCATTATCCGGCTTCCAGATTTGTTTCAATATAGATGAGGCTGTTGACTGCAACTCTTTATCTTTATCATCCAAATATTTAAAGAGCAAGTCAACAGTGTTTGCGTCAGCTATCTTCACTAATGCTTTTCCGGCACCTTTGCGCACATCCTGGTCTTTATTTCTGATTGCTGCGACAAGCGGTTCTATTGCCGGTTTGCCGATCTCCGCGCATTTGTCCCAATTCCTGATCATAATATAAAATTTTACTTTTTCTTCATCTTTATCCGGCTTCCAGCCTAGTTTACCTAGTGCCTCGGCAGCAGTTACTTGAAGCACGTCATCTTTAAGGACAGCTATCAGGGGTTCTATTGCGCGTGAATCGCCAATGCTCCCCAGTGCGCAGACAGCAGCCTGGCGCATAAATTTGTCTTTATCCTTGAGCACCTTGATGAGCGGGCTGAGTGCGCGGGTACTGCCAATCTTTCCCAGTGTTTCAACTGCATGTCTTCGCATATATAATTCTTTATCTGTCAGTGTAAAAAGCAGCGAATCGACAGCAGCTTCTCCCAGCTCAGCGCACAAGTTCCAATCATCAATTATCATACAATAGCGGGCACCTGTTTCGTCTCTGCTCGGTCTCCATTTCAGATTTGAGAGTGCTTGAGCATAGATCATGCGAACCATTTTTTCTTCGGTTTCAAGGGATGCGACGAGCGGATCTGTCGTGCGGGCATCTCCCATCTTTCTCAGCATCTTCGTACAGGTATCCATTCGCTCCCAGCTCCCAGTAAAAATTTTCACAAGCGGTTCGATCGCCCGGGGATCGCCAATTCTCCCCAGTGCCTTGGCAGCAGCCTTATGCACCTCCCAATTCTGGTTCATGAGAGCCTCGATGAGCGGTTCTACGGCGTTTGAGCTAGTGATATTGCCCAATACCTCAATCGCTTTATTTTGAAGAGCCGGGTTATTCTTTTTCTCAGCTATCTTGATTAATCCCTTAACATCGCCGCGGTTCCTCATTTTATTCATATCGGGAGGTCCAAATATTCCCATGTTTATATCCTCCTTTCTTACCTGTCAATTGCTTTGGTTTGGCTTTCAAATGAAGGCAGTCCTGCATACTCCCATTTTTCAGCAGTGATGCCCATCACTTCCAGTGCAGCGCGGAGTATATCCTCGGCCCTCTTATACAATGCTTTGCAATCGCAGGGCGGCGCGTCTGGGATTTCTCGATCTCCCCATGCACGGCAAAAACCGCCGCACAGGTAGCGCAAAGCACACGTATTGCATTTTCCATTACTGTCAACTGTAACAGCACGATAGGCGCCGTTGCTGATAAGTATATGTGCAAGACCCTCTTTCACGGCATTTCCCAGGTAGTGGCGGGGCAGCATCAATGCATGACACGGATAAGCGCTTCCATCTGGTCCTATGAAGAGATTCATGCCTAACCCGCAGGTAGAAGCGATCCGTCCGTGACAAGCCAGTTTTTCAAATCCTTGACTCGGCGAATCACATAATGTCAGTTTCAGGTCAAGCTCGCTGCCCCTTCCCAGTGGAAGGATGGGTTTGAATTGTGTTGAAAAACCGAGCTCCTCGCCCAGCAAACGAACGGATTCTGCCTCCGGTCCTTCTATTTGCGATTGGATAAGGGAGGCAGCGAGTGTGATGGCGGCATTACACCCACCCTGTAATACACGCAGGCGCCGCAGGTTCTCTACTGTCAGTGTGTAAGTTCCCTCACCGCGTTGTGCATCGTGACTGGACTGGTTGCCATCCAGACTTACAACAATCTCATCCACAGCCCGCAACAAAAGGTTCATGCATTCATCGCTCATGGGGTATGCCAGATTAGTGCGCAACGTCATCTTCATGGGCTTGATTATTTGGCGCAGCGCGGCAAGGGTATTCAGCAAGACTTTCCGTTGAGGATGCATCAGCGGTTCTCCTCCGGTGATGACGATCTTGTCAAATCCTTCTTTCGCGGCTTGCCGAACCAGGCAATCAATTTTCTCAATTTTCATCGATACGGGTTCATCAGGCTCATTGGATACTGCATAGCAATGCCTGCAGGTAAGATTGCAGGTATTGGTTACATGCAGGTAGAGGTTTGACAGGGACTTTGCAGATTGCGTGTCTAGCTGTTTGCGCAGTGTTCGAAGATTGGCCAGGGCAACAGCATGGTCGGTGACTGCTCCTGCCAGTTCCAATTTCGCCAGTGCCGCCTCCGGTGTTCGACAGGCACCCAATGCTGCAGCTGCTAAGGTCATTCGTGCTTGTCGGGCAGTTTCCTGCGGGTGAGGTCCTCCGCACATGATCTGCAGCAGCTTCCCTTTTTGCAGCAACCCATTTCGAGTGATGCCTTCCTTCATTATTGAAGTAAGGTTTTCCTCAGAAAACACCTCGGCCAAAGCATGCTCTGTAATCATTTCGAAAACTTGTTTGTAAGCGGGGCAGTATGGATCCCGCGGATCGTTGCCGAGCAGGCTTTCATTGACAGCCAGAACGTTATAGGGACAGCCGCCGAGACAATAAGTCAGGTGCGGACAGCCTTTACATTTTTCAAGGATGATTTCCTCCCGCATCTTCATAGCCTTCCAGACAGGAGCTTGCTCGAGATCGCTCATGGTCGGGCAGTCATGTACATTGCCCAATCGAAAGGCTGTCATGCCTGCCATGCGCTGGCATGGATAGATCCAGCCTTCAGGATCTATCGCATAATAATGGCCCAGACAGTCCGTAAAAGTGCATATCCCTCCCATACCGGCAGAAATACTGCGGCACATGGCATCCAGAGAGTGGATTCGTATCCGGTCAGCAGTTTTGAGGTAACGTTGGAAGAGGTCGGTAAGCAACTTGCCATATGATTCCGGCGCCAGCACAAGATCATTGTCCAGGCTGCCTAATGGCTGAAGAGCAGCATGGATGCTAAGTCCCATTCCTTGTTCCATGAAAAAATCAAAAACCTTATTGGCCTGACTGGCGGACCGGGAGGTAAAAGTACAGATGCATCCTGCATCCAGACCGCGTGATCGGGCATATTGGATACCAGTCATCGTTTTCTGAAAATTACCCTTGCCGCGTTGAGCATCATTAATCGTTTCAGGTCCGTCCAGGCTTGTGCTTAAGGAAACATGGTATTGCAAAAAGAGTTTGCACAATTCGTCGCTAAGTAGCCAGAGATTGCTTTGTACGGAATAAGCGACCTTTTGCAGGGAAAGATTTTCGTGCAGCAAGGGGAGTACTTTGCGATAAAAAGGTGCTCCGGGTATGAGTGGTTCGCCGCCATGGAAGGTGATCCCCTCGCAGCGGCCGAGGCTGCTTTGCTGCTGCCAGCGTATGATCGCTTCTACCGTCCCGGGTGACATGACCGATCCACCCTGGTGCGGGCCAAAGCAGTATCTGCATTCAGCCGGACAGTCCAGCGAAGGCAAGATCATAAGGCTGTATGCAGGGGCGAAAGTGGAAAGGTGTGAAGATCTCGTCAACATACTCATACCTTCAAATACTGGCATTCAGTAGAATGTTCAGGATAGTACGTGCTGCCTGCGACTTGGCTGACCAGTCACAATTCTGGTTATCCAGGCGGTAGTAGGCTGGATGACCGCTCCATGCCTGTTGCAGAAACCGGTCGAGGCGTATTGCGTCCTCCATGTTTTCATGGCGATCGGCTTCCGGCCAGCGGGTATAAAATGATGCAGCGCCATCAGCAGCGGTGACCAAATGGATCACTGCGGTATAGCGGCAATAGTGATCCTCGATTTTCGTTCTTGTAAAGGAGAAGAAATCTTTCTGAGACCAGCCACGATCGAGCCAATAGGCCAGGGGATCGAGGCTGCCTCGATGACAGAGGATCGCTCGAATGCCGCTGTCACTCAATGCATCAGTTAGCGCGTCTTCGACTGCCCTCTGTAAATAGACCATCACTCTTTGAAAGATCTGCTCCTCGGGAGAAAAGCCTGCCTGGCGCACTATATAGATTGCCTCCGGCAAAGTCGCAATCTGGCTGGACCAGTCCGGGTCTCGCTGCAATTCTTTTATCAGCTGCGACTTGCCTCCACAGGGTCCACCCGTCAGTACAATACGCAATGGCGGCTTCATGGCAGGAAGCCGACGGCGATTTCTTCCGCGTCTTTGTTACGGCATTGTATTTTGCATAAATCCAGACATGGATTTTCGGGATTTACTGGGGCAGCGGTTTTTGTCGGTAACGGTCTTGATATTTTTATCACGTCAGTCATTATAAGCCCTCCTTCACAATGTCACTCATAAAGCAGTTTTTCTATTTCATCCTTCATCAACTTGTTTTTCTCCAGCAATGCTTTGACCATCCTGTCGATGCGACGTTTGGCTTCAGTTATGATTTTTGTCGTTTCTTCCATTTCGCTGCGGTTGATATGGCTGATACGCTCACTGATCTTTCCTGCCATAGGGCCACAACTGGCTTCTTCTTGCGAAAGCGATGCCATACCAATCTCCTCGTCCATTCCGTAATCACAGAGCATGGCTCTTACGATACGGGCAGCTGATTCAAGGTCTCCTGACGCACAGGTAGAAATGCCGTTTTTTCGCCATAATATACGATTTCCGCCGCTCTTCCGCCAAGAGCGGTACGAACTCGACCGATATGAGCTTCCTTTGTTTGCAGCGGCGCATTGTCTGCATCTGAATGCTCCATGTAACCTCCGTGGCCTCCCCGTGCGGTAATCGTGAGATAAGCCCGTGTATTACCCGCTAGATAGCACATATACGCGTGCCCAGACTCATGGCGCGCGACGCGCTCCAAATACTCATATCCCAATCCTTCTTCGCACCATGTTTTATCATTTCATAAACTTCATCAAGAATGGCGTCATTTAAGTGATTCTGCTGTTTCACTGTGGTAACGGGATACCGTATTCTCAGGAATAACGACGCCACAATCATCCTGACAACCAAGAATCAGCCGACATGCCTGCACCTCATTCATTAACAATCGTTTGCAGGTGGTTGTCGTATTTATTTTAACATCTTTTCTATAATAATAGCTGTAATAGATTAGAAAGGAAGTGTCGCTGCTGAAATAATGGACATTGTTACAGTTTCGATGTTTTTGAATAGTTTTCTAAAACAAATGAATACACATATCTGAAATGCTTTTCGGTATCTTGATTTATCACGATATTCATTATCCCATATTTCATATCATCATCGGCTTGTTTTGTATTTATACTAATCGACCTATTAAGTGCTCAGGTCGGTGTAATCACTTATAAAAGCTATAAAGCCAAACCGGCATCGAAGAAAATGTCCCCCATTGCAAAACAGCCATCCTGCAATCATCAAGCCGGATGAGTTAGATGCCATTCAGGCTGAATTGAGCGGTGTAAAAATCTCGGTCGGCCTGTCAGTAGTAACAGTCCCTTCTCAGCGAAGATAGTCTGCCGCGAATGCGGCGGTTATTTCGGCGCCAAGGTCTGGGGAAGTAACTCTAAAGAAATTGATACCGAACTTGATGAACTCCGCCGTGAAATCAAGGTGGTCTCAGAGTTGTCCAGAAAAGCAATACATGATAACGCCCGCGTTGCCCAGCGTCAGGATGAATTTGACGAACGGCATGATAGCGTTCAGAGCCGGATCATAAATTTCAATTGTTTTTATAATATAGTCCTCCAAAAACTATTCAGCGCAAGTTTTTTTACTGTTTTTCATGCAAATACAATTTTCCTTTTCAGTTGTAATTGTGTTATAAAAAGAAATGATTTTAATTGCTTTTTCCTTGTTGATTGTATATCTCATCCATGCACCATCTCGGTTGGCGTTGACCAGACCACTTTCAGATAAGATTTTCATATGATAGCTAAGTGTTGATTGAGATATACTGAATTCTTCAAGAATATCGCAAGCACACAGTTCTCCGCATGACAACATATCAATAATCTTTAATCGTGTTTCATCAGCTAAAGCCTTGAATGCAAAAACATAATCTGCATATAAATGCTCCATAGAATCTCCTCCCCTCGCATCTAATACTTTCGATGATATCGAATATTATCAATATCATAAATAATTCTATTACGCATATCGAGAATTGTCAATATGGTTAATAAATGAATTATCAAGTCTATATTGACACGAGTACGGTCAAGGTGTAATTAATTAATTGAACAGTTGTTCAAGTGCTCATGTAATGTAAGCGAGGTAAATTGATGGCTAGACAAATGCAACCCGTTGAACGTTGTGATTGTGAAGTGATTCACGAAGAAATCGTAATTAGAGTAAGAGCAAAAATGCCACAGGAAGAAACGCTCTATGATTTGGCAGAGCTATTCAAAATTTTTGGTGATTCCACAAGGATCAAAATATTGTGGGCTCTTGATGAATCCGAGATGTGCGTTTGTGACTTGGCCGTCTTGCTGAATATGACACAATCGGCCATATCGCATCAGTTGAGAGTCTTGAAGCAGGTTGATCTGGTAAAAAACCGTAAGGAAGGCAAAATTGTATTCTATTCGCTGATTGATGAGCATGTAAAACAGATATTTGATCAAGGATTGATTCACATTATGGAAGAGAATGAATGAGAGGGGTGAGATTTCAGTGTCAAAAAAGGAGTTTATTTTTGAAGGGTTGGACTGTGCGAATTGCGCAGCGAAAATTGAGGCTGAAGTGAATGGCCTTTCTGGGGTTAAAGGGCATTTGAATTTTATTAACAAGACATTGACCATTGAAACCGATCTGGCTCTGGAGGATGTATTGAAGCGGATCAATGACATCGTGCATAAGCATGAACCTGATGTAGTTCTTAAGGAAAAGAGTAAAAGTGTCGAGGCAGACTCCGATGATGACTCTCACAATCATAAAAGACAATGGATCAAATTGATTTTGGGTGGAGTGATTTTCGCGATCGGGCTTATTTTCAACTTTCAAAATTGGCTAGAGCTCGCTATCTTTTTAACAAGTTATATCATTGTCGGTGAGAATGTCGTTATGGGGGCAATCAAGGGGATTACACGCGGTCAAGTATTTACGGAACATTTTTTGATGAGCGTTGCGACTATTGGCGCCTTCTTCATCGGCGAGTATCCGGAGGGTGTAGCCGTCATGCTTTTCTATCTAATTGGCGAGATGTTTCAGGATATGGCTGTAGACCATTCAAGGAAATCGATCGGTGCCTTGATGGATATTCGACCGGATTATGCCAATTTGAAAATCGGTGATGAGATTAAAAGAGTCGCTCCTGAAGACATCAATATCGGAGATATCATTGTGGTCAAGCCAGGTGAAAGAGTTCCGTTGGATGGCAAAGTAATCGACGGCATTTCCATGGTTGATACCTCGGCCCTGACCGGAGAGTCCATACCTCGAGAACTGGAAGCCGGCATGGATGCCCTGAGCGGCTTTATCAATAAAAACGGCGTATTGACGATCGCCGTGACGAAGGATTTTGAAGACTCGACCGTATCGAAAATTCTTGACTTGGTACAGAACGCCAGCAGCAGAAAAGCGCCAACCGAGAAATTCATCACAAAATTCGCCAGATATTATTCGCCGGTTGTCGTTTTTGGCGCGCTTGCCCTGGCCCTCATCCCGCCACTAGTGATTCCAGGTGCATCGTTTAGCGACTGGATATATCGGGCGTTGGTTTTCCTGGTTGTTTCCTGTCCGTGTGCTTTGGTCATATCAATCCCTCTGGGATTCTTTGGCGGCATCGGCGGGGCATCAAAACGTGGGATTTTGGTTAAAGGTGCCAATTATCTTGAGGCATTGAATAATGTGGAAGCAGTGGTGTTTGACAAAACGGGTACTTTGACGAAAGGCGTTTTTGAAGTAACCGAAGTCAATCCGCAAAATGGATTTTCCGGTAAAGAGCTATTGGAATATGCAGCTTGTGCAGAAAGCTATTCCAACCACCCGATAGCCGTCTCAATTATGAATGAATACAAAACAGAAGTGGACAAATCCAGAATTGGCAACTATAAGGAACTTGCAGGGCAAGGCATAACTGTTGATATCGATGGCAAAGAAGTGTTTGCTGGCAATGCCAAACTGATGGTCAGCCGGAATATTCAGTACAACGATATTGAATCGGTCGGTACCGTCGCCCATATTGCTGTGGACAACAAATATGTTGGAAGCATCGTGATTTCGGACGAAGTCAAGGAAGATGCCGCGCACGCAATCAATGAACTGAAAAAATTGGGAATCAGTCAGACAATCATGTTGATTGGTGACCTGAAAGCCGTTGGAGAAAAGATTGGCGCACAGTTAGGTGTAGACGCAGTATATTCTGAGTTGCTGCCTGCCGACAAGGTTGAAAAATTAGAAGCATTGGAAGCTAAAAAAACGCATAAAGGCAAAATTGTCTTTGTCGGTGACGGGATCAACGATGCACCGGTTCTTGCTCGGGCTGATATCGGGATAGCCATGGGGGGCTTGGGCTCAGATGCTGCCATTGAGGCCGCTGACATCGTCATCATGACAGACGAACCGTCCAAGATAGCAACGGCAATCAAAATTGCCAGAAGGACAAGAACGATTGTCTTTCAGAACATTGTGTTTGCCTTAGGTGTGAAAGCTGTATTCCTTGTTCTGGGAGCAGCAGGATTAGCATCCATGTGGGAAGCGGTATTTGCAGATATGGGCGTGGCAATCCTGGCCATCTTGAACGCATCTAGGGTAATGAACACGAAAAGTATATGATTGGGATTAGCAGAAATAGGAAAAACGCACGTGCCGACAAACTCGGTGTCGTTGACGTAGTAATCACTTAAAAAAGCTATAAAGTCAAACCGGGCAGAAGAAAATGCACCCCCCCTTTGCACACCCACATATCTTTTTTAACGGCTTCTGGGAAATCAGCGTTAAAATCTCCGGGTATTCAAGTCCTGTCGTCCGCAAAACAGGGCCTTTCAACGAATGACAAAGTGCGCTGCCACATACCCAGAAGGTCATGAACGTCACGTTGAAGAAGCTACTGAAATAAATTTTCGTCTCCATTTACGTCTCCGAAAAATGCAAAACCCCGGAAGCCCTACAGCCGCCGAGGTCTTGCGTGGTGCGGATAACAGGACTTGAACCTGCACTCTCGCGAACTGGAACCTAAATCCAGCGTGTCTGCCAATTCCACCATGACCGCGTGCATGGATGATTATACAATATGGGAGTTCGGGTCGTCTAGCGATTTATTGCCTGGTCCAGGATGTAATATACTCCCAGCCGGCTGGTCCCATCACGTTTTCCAGCACCTGCCAGCGGCCATCCAGTCCGACCTCTTGAGCCGTCAGCTCAAAATGGCATTTGGCGATACCGATGTCATTGAGCTGAAGGTCAAAACCGGTGATGCCGTAACCCGGCGTCCGGCACAGGTAAAAATGCAGGCGATTGCCATCTGCAACAACACGCCAGGGCTGCTTGTTGGATGCTGACGGCGCCAGCCGGAGCATTTCCAGCGGGGTGGCATAATCACCAGCGTCGGCTGCTGCCAACGGTCTGGTGCTGTCACCGGTAAAGAAAATCTCTGACCAGGGCTTGCGCTTGTCGGCTCCGGCCACGGCCCGCATGACCGACTCAAAAAAGCGGGGCTTTTCTTTGCCATAGCCAACCGGGGATACGGCTGCTATGTATTCATGATCAGATAGAACCAGGTCTCTGGCCAGGTCACTCTTGCTGAAAGTACCGCCCAGCCAGCAGGTCTCTAGGCCAAGATCTGTCGCCCGGAGAATAAGCTGCTCAAAAAGGTTGCCGAATGTCAGCGCGTCCTTTTCCCGGGCATCGACCAGGCCGATGAGAAAGCACCGCGCCCCGGTAATGATGCCATAGGTGCCCAGCTTGAGCGGTTTGCCGGCAGCACTGTCACTGGTGTCGGTCAGAATGAACCGGCCCTTGATGACCTGGCTGCTGTTGATTGCATCAATGTCGGCCAGCAAGGCCTGATGCGCAGCAAGATCAGGCTCCCGCCCGTCAAAGGTGCGCGTCGATTTCCTGATCCGGATAAGTTCTGTCACCAGCCTGGAAAATTGCATCATCATTCACCACTAACATCCGTTATTTGTTCACTGTTATCTGAAATCATTCGTCCAGCCGCAAAACGCTCATGAAAGCTTCCTGCGGCACTTCGACGCTGCCAACCTGACGCATGCGCTTTTTGCCTTCCTTCTGTTTCTCCAGAAGTTTCTTTTTGCGCGTGATGTCACCGCCGTAACACTTGGCCAGGACATCCTTGCGAAGCGGCTTGACGTTTTGGCGAACGATGACGCGTTTGCCGACGGCGGCCTGAATGGGAATCTCGAAGAGCTGTCTCGGGATAAGCTCCTTCAGTTTGCGGACGACGGTCTGACCCCGATGGTAGGAGGCATCGCGGTGGCAGATGAAGGAAAAGGCGTCGACGGGCTCCTCGTTGAGAAGGACGTCGACTTTGACGAGATCGGCGGCCTGAAAGCCTCGCTGTTCGTAATCGAGAGAGGCATAGCCTCTCGTGACCGACTTGAGGCGATCAAGGAAATCGATGATAAACTCCGCCAAAGGGAGATCGTAAACGAGGCGAACCCGCTCCGGCGTGATGTAATCCATGGAGACGAAGGCACCGCGACGATCCTGACAGAGCTGCATCGTCTTGCCCACGTAATCGGTGGGGACGAAGGTCGTGATGCGGATCAGAGGTTCGCGGATCTCCTCGACGCGGGAGATCTCGGGCAGATCGGCAGGGTTGTGAATCTCCTGGATTTCGCCGTCGGTTCTGAGGATGTGGTAGACGACGTTGGGCGCCGTCGCGACCAGCTCGACGTCGAACTCCCTCTGGAGACGCTCCTTGGCGATGTCCATGTGGAGAAGGCCCAGGAAGCCGCAGCGGAAGCCGAAACCCAGAGCCGTCGACGTCTCGGGCTCGAAGAAAAGGGAGGAATCGTTGAGCTGAAGTTTTTCGAGGGCCTCGCGGAGCTGGGGATAATCTTCGCGCTCGATGGGGTAGAAACCGCAGAAGACGACGGGCTTGATCTTCCTGTAGCCCGGCAGAGGCGACTGGGCCGGAGCGCGGCTGTCGGTGACGGTATCGCCCACATGGGCTTCGGTGAGGCTCTTGATGTTGGCGACGACGTAGCCGACCTCGCCCGCTCCCAGCTCCTCGACAGGCTCCATCTGAGGACGGAAGACGCCGATCTCCTCGATCTGGTAGTTCAGTCCCGTCGCCATGAAGGTCACGGCCTGCCCCGTCCTCACGACGCCGTTGAAGACGCGAACGTAACAGATGACGCCTTTATAATTGTCGTATACGGAATCGAAAATCAGGGCCTGTAGGGGGGACTCCCTCCTTCCCGAGGGCGCGGGCACCAGGGAGACGATGGCCTCAAGGATCTCGCCGATGCCCTTCCCCTCCTTGGCGCTGGCCAGGATGGCTTCGGAGGCGTCGATGCCGACGACCTCTTCGATTTCCCCCCTGACGACGTCGGGCTGAGCCGAGGGAAGATCGATCTTGTTGATGACGGGAATGATCGCCAGCCCCTGATCGACGGCAAGGTAGGCGTTGGCCACCGTCTGGGCCTCGACGCCCTGGGCGGCATCGACGACGAGCACGGCCCCATCGGAGGCGGCCAGAGATCTCGAGACTTCGTAAGAAAAGTCCACATGGCCCGGCGTATCGAT
>DIEQ01000102.1:0-6360 GCA_002418705.1 Mageeibacillus sp. UBA5770
ACTCGATGTTAAGCTGGGCGGCTGAGCAGGTTTACGGTTTTTCATACCTTAGTATCGGGTTTCTTGCAGCGCCGAGCTCATCAAGTCTTCTGACCGGCGTCTTTACCGGTGCTTCGTGAAGCATTTCGGGATGTGACTTCGCCATATCATAAAGATTCAGGAATACCTCAACAGCCTCGTCAATGGTCTCCTTTGACTCTGTCTCTGTAGGCTCGACGAGCAACGCCTCGTGGACGATATTCGGAAAATACATCGTGGGCGGATGCAGACCGTTGTCCAAAAGTCCCTTTGCAATATCAAGTGCCGATACACCTGTTTCGGTATGCAGTTTCTCGAGTGACATCACAAATTCATGCATGCAGAACTGGTCGTATGGCATATCATATGTAGTTTTGAGGCGGGTCATCATGTAGTTCGCATGCAGGACAGCATTGCGTGACATTTCGGGTATACCGTCTCTGCCGAGGGTCAGAATGTAGGTCAGTGCCCTTAAAACCACAAGAAAGTTCCCGTTGAATGCCTTAACGCGTCCGATTGATTTTGCAGGTACGGCCTGCTCATATCGACCGTCTTTTTCGACAGCAACAGGTCCGGGCAGGAAGCATGCGAGCGGCGCTTTGCAGCCGACCGGCCCGCTGCCGGGCCCTCCGCCTCCGTGAGGCGTCGAGAAAGTCTTATGCAGGTTGAGGTGGACAATATCAAATCCCATATCACCGGGTCTTACAAGGCCGGCTATGGCATTCAGGTTTGCACCGTCGTAGTAACAGAGGCCGCCGGCTTCATGGACAATCCTGGTAATTTCAAGAATATTTTTATCGAATATTCCAAGTGTGTTGGGATTGGTCAGCATAAGTCCGGCTGTATCGGGCCCGACTGCCTTTTTCAGTGATTCAAGGTCAACACCGCCGTCGGGGGATGAACTGATATTGATTACAGTAAAGCCGGTCATGGCTGCGGACGCAGGATTCGTCCCGTGAGCTGAGTCAGGGATGATGATTTTCGTCCGGTTCGTTTCGCCGCGGTCTTTAAGCGAGGCTTTGATAAGCATGAGGCCGGTAAACTCGCCGTGCGCACCGGCAGCAGGCTGCAGGGTCATGGCATCCATTCCCGTTATTTCGCAAAGATATTTTTCCGCCTTGCAGAGTACTTCAAGGCAGCCCTGTACGGTTGATTCAGGCTGCAGCGGATGGACCGCCGCAAAGCCAGAAAGACCGGCCATTTCATCATTGATTTTGGGATTGTATTTCANNTCATCGTGCAGGAACCCAGCGGATAGAACCCGCAGTTCACGCCGTGCACACGTTTTGAAAGCGCCGTATAATGCCTCGTCAGTTCATTTTCACTTATGTGCGGCAGATCAAGTGACTGGCTCCTGGTCTCGCTGAGCGCGGCCTCCGGAACATCACAGGGCGGCATGAGGCACAGACTCTGTCCGTCAGTACCGCATTCAAATATGAGCTTCATATCAGCACACCTCCCTGATTATTTCAATTGTCCTGTCGAGTTCAGCTTTGGTTACGACCTCGGTCACACACCACAGTATGCCTCCCTCAACCGGAAGACCGCCGAGTATCCCGTGCTCTTCGAGTGCTTTCAGGACCCTGTCCGGATCGGGACATGCGGTGACGAATTCATGAAAAAATTCTCCGTCGTATTTCAATTTCCAGCCCAGATCCGACTGCAGGCAGTCGGCAAGGTAATGTGCCTTTGACATACAGAGATTTGCGGCTTGTTTCATACCCTTTTCTCCCATAGCGGACATGTATACACCGGCAGTGAATGCGCACAGCGCCTGATTGGAGCAGATGTTGGACGATGCCTTTTCACGGCGGATATGCTGTTCGCGTGCCGTCAGTGTAAGCACAAAACCACGCTCGCCGTCGACATCGGCCGTCTGGCCGACGATTCGGCCGGGAAGCCTGCGCATCATGGATTTTACACATGCCATGAACCCAAGGTACGGGCCTCCGAAAGCCAGGCTCAGCCCAAGGGGCTGCCCCTCTCCGACCGCGATGTCAGCACCGCATTCAAAAGGTGTCTTCATGACGGCGCAGGCAATCGGATTGACGCCCATTATGAACTTGGCACCGGCCGCATGGGCGATTTCGCCTAAAGCTTATGCATCTTCCATTTGCCCGTGCCAGTTGGGCTGCTGCAGATAAAAGCAGGATGCATCTTCACCAATCATTGTTTTTAATGCATCTGCGTCAGTACGGCCGTCTTTTTCCGGAACAATTACAAGCGGTGTTCCGGATCCGGAAGAATACGTCTGTATAGTCGAAATAACCTGCGGATCTGAGCTGGCAGAGACATAAGCCTTGAGGCGTTTTCTGTCCCTGCACATCGCAGCAGCTTCCGCAGCCGCAGAAGCGCCGTCATACACGGATGCATTGGAGACATCCATCCCGGTAAGCATGCAGATCATTGTCTGGAATTCGAAAATAGCCTGCAGTATTCCCTGACTTATCTCGGCCTGATATGGCGTGTAAGCTGTAATAAATTCTTCGCGGGAGGTAATGCTTTTAACCACTGCCGGTATAAAGTGATTATATGCCCCGGCACCGCGCAGGATCGTCCTGAACACTTTGTTTTTATCAGCTATCGCCGTAACTGCGGCACGCACGGCAAGTTCGCACAGACCCTCCGGAAGGTCAAGATCACCCCTTATGAACATGCTGTCCGGCACGTTGGCATAGAGTTCATTAACAGAACGTATGCCGATAGCTGTGAGCATCTGTTCACTTTCCGTATGAGTCGTCGGGACATATGTTCCCATCTCGTTACGCCTCCCCTGATTCTATGAATGCTGCATACGCCGCGGCGTCCATAAGCGGATCAGTAATAGTGATTTCTTCCAATTTTGCTATCCAGGCGCCATACGGATCATCATTAAGCTTCTCCGGAGCATCCAGCAGCGCCTCATTTATTTCGATAATCCTGCCTGATACGGGACTGATGACATCAGATACGGCTTTTACAGATTCGACGTCGCAGAGTACCTCTCCCTGTACTGCTTCATCTCCGACATGAGGCAGATTAATAAATACGAGGCCTCCCAGTTCAGATTGTGCATAATCGGTAATTCCGATAAGACAGGTTGCTTTATCCAGCAGCTTTACCCATTCATGTGTTTTGGAGTACTTGAGTTCTTCCGGTACATTCATCTTTTTATCCTCCTCATAATTTTGTGGAATTAGAAATAATCACATCAGCGGTTCCTATTATAAAAAGGCAGAGGCACGATGACAGCCTCAACCATACGTCCCCGAACATCAACAAGCAGCCCCGTACCTTCCAGATAACCTTCAGCCGGGACGTATGCCATTGCAGCAGCATACCCAAGGTACGGGCAGAAGGTACCGGATGACACCCATCCGATCCGGATGCCGTCCATGTCATGCACGGGGCACTGCTCACGGGCTATTCCGCGTCCGGTCACCCGAAGACCAACCCGTTTCACAGATGGGGCACCGCGTGCAATAATCGCCTGTTTCCCAAGAAAATCCTTACCGTCAAGTCTGCAGGGCAAGCCTGCCTCAACCGGTGAAATGTCGTCATTCATCTCATGTCCGTACAGTGGCATCGAAGCCTCAAGACGCAGCGTATCACGGGCGCCAAGTCCGCAGGGGATCAGCCCTTCATCCTCACCTGCGCGCAACAGGGCATTCCAAAGATCCGGGGCGTCTTGCGGTCTGCAGTATATTTCATAACCGAGCTCGCCTGTATAACCCGTGCGGGATATCAGGGCCCTGATTTTACGTGACCCCGTATCAACCTCGCCGTTCTCGATAAAATAATAATATTTAACCGGAATATCAGCGGCATCGCAGAGCTTTCTGAGAATTGTGTCCGATGCAGGCCCCTGAATGGCAATCTGTGCCATGGATTCCGAGATATCCTCGTATCTCACGTCACCGGTGAGATGATCTGCTACCCAGGCAGCATCCTTATCGTGGTTGCCGGCGTTTACGACAAGCATGTACTTATCGGATTTCATGCGGTATATCACAAGGTCATCTACGATGCCGCCCTTGTCGTTGCACAGCATGGCATACCTCACCTGTCCGTCCGTCATCGCTGATATGTCCGTCGTGCACAGATGCTGAATATTCGATACCGCATCGGGGCCTTCAAGTATTAGCTCAGCCATATGCGAGACATCAAAAAGTCCGGCATGGGTGCGTACCGCCATGTGCTCGGCAATAACTCCTGTGCTGTACTGTACGGGAAGCAGATATCCGCCGAAAGGAACGATTTTTCCTCCAAGGGCTTCATGTACGTCATATAATGGTGTTTTTTTGTCCATTTCTGACACTCCTTCACATTTATTAGATAAAAAAACAGAGATGCAGACCGGCATTTCACAGCCAGTCCTGCATCTCTGTTTGTTAACCTGAGAGATTCTCCGCCGCGTCTGCGGCAGGTTGCCCCTACGGTGCATATAAATGCTTTACAGAGTTCCGTCCGAATTCGGTTCTTTTGCCTGAGAGTTTTTTGCTCTTCCCCTTCGGCGCCGCATATGCAGTCTCTCCCGAATCCATCACCCGGATATTTAGTTGTTAATTCGATATCTGTTTTTACTATATTCTTACTCACTGCTCCCGTCAATCCCTTTGGACGCCTGCGTCAGTATTCGATTGACACGGAAGGATTGTCAGCCATGTACAACATTTACGATACCAGCCTCAGCAAGAATTCTATAAAACCGGTCCATTTCCTCCGGCGGGTACATCTTTGGATTCTTCGTAAAAAGGTAGGGCTGTCCAAGAAGATTATATTTACTTTTGGCCAGGGGATTATAGTTGAGAAGCTCCATCTGGATCTTCGGGGACAGTGTATGAATGAATTCTGCCACTGAACGGATATTATCTTCCGTGGCCGTGTAGCCCGGTATCATGGGTATTCTGACAAGAATCTGAGGCATCGTCTTACCGCTTCTGAGAAACGCGTCCAAAAAGCGAAAATTTTCTTTGATGAGCTCATTGTCTTTTCCGGTATAACGCAGATGCTTTTCGGCGTCAAATACCTTCATGTCGGCAATCAGCAAGTCCAGGTACGGCAAAAACAGGTCCAGAATCTGCGGACTTGCATAAAGACTCGTCTCGATGGCCGTCCGCAGATTCGCAGCCTTACATGCCTTCAAAACAGCCAACGTAAATTCCCACTGGTAAAATGGGTCACCACCGGAAAGGGTTACTCCGCCGAAGTCTCCGAAAAAGGCCGTGTCCTTTACCACCTCGTCCATTACCTGCTTAACAGTCATGTACTTTGAATCAAAGGCGAGAGCCATTGAGGGGCATACACCAACGCACTCCCCGCACTGAGTGCATTTTGCCTTGTCAACAGCAATGCCGTCTTTTTTATTGCCGCTTACAAATGTTATCGCCTTTTCCGGACACACGCCGATACAGGTGCCGCAGGCAATACATTTATTTTTGAAATAGGACAGATTTCTTTTTAGTTCTATACCTTCCGGATTCTGACACCACAGGCAGGAAAGCGGGCACCCTTTGGTAAACACCGTCGTACGGATGCCGGGCCCGTCATGTGTTGAGAAACGCTGTATGTCGAAGACAAGGCCGCAATCCGCGGAAAGGGATGGCTGATTCTTTTTCATCAGATATCTCCATAGCTTGTTCTTGCAATGATCTCGTTCTGAAGGTCGTCGGCCAGTTCCGTGAAGTACGCTGTATATCCGGCAACACGCACCGTCAGGCCGCGATATTTTTCCGGGTCTTTTTTAGCAGCCAGCAAGTCTTCTTTGCGGAGAACATTGAACTGGATATGAGGAATCTTCAAGTCAACAAAAGTCCGTAAAAATTGGGAAAACTTCTCAATACCTGATTCCGTGCTGAAGAACTCCGGCAGGAATTTCATATTCAGAAGGGTGCCGTTGCTTCCAAGCAGCGAATCGATCCGGGATACCGACTTCAGAACGGCAGTCGGACCGCTGACATCGCGTCCGTACACAGGCGACATACCGCCGTCAGCGAGGGGTTCCATGGAGAGCCGCCCGTCCGGTGTCGCACCGACGTTCTGTCCCATCGGAACATGGGCAGATACGGTATAGAGTCCGGTGTGGTAAGGGCCTCCGCGGACGTTGGTAAAGTTCTTCATGGCGTTATTAAAGTGTCTTACCCATTTGTGTGCAATTTCATCCACCCATTCAATATCATTACCGTACTTCGGCGCATGGTTGAGCAGCGTAAGGCGAAGAACCTCATCGTCGCTGTAATTGGTCCGAAGTCCTTGAAGCAGGCGTTCCGGAGAGATCTTCTTCTCATCAAAGACGAGTTTTTTGATGGCGGCAAAACTGTCGGCGATATTTGCACCCTGAATGATCTGGATGCCGGACAGATT
>DIEQ01000102.1:6411-12455 GCA_002418705.1 Mageeibacillus sp. UBA5770
AAAAGGCGCATATGAATTTTTTCGACGACTTCACAGCACTGTACCATCTCGCCTATGAAGTAGTCCATCTGGCGGGCAAAGGCCGCCTCAAGCTGTTCATAAGTCTTATAGGTCGTTAAGTCCCCGAGCGGGAGCCCAAGCTGTTCTCCCGTCAGAAGGCAGACACCGTTATTGAGCGTCAGCTCAAGCACTTTGGTCAGGTTGAACATGGCCGCATCGCTCCAGCCCAGGTTGTTGCCGTGCGTAGTCAATTCAACACAGCCTACAATCGCGTAATCCCTGGCATCGGCATCGCTGATCCCCTGATTTTTCAAAGCCGGAATAATAGCTTCATCATTGAAGCACTGCGGCATACCGCTTCCCTTTGCTATGACTTTGACGCACTGGCGGACAAACTCATCGGGGGAATTTTTGTAGAGTCTGGCAGACAGGTTGGGCTGAGGCAGGCCGATATGCTCCTGAGCCTTTAAGAATAAATAGGAAAGATCATTGGTTGAATCTGTCCCGTCATTATTCTGGCCTCCGATGGCAACATTGAAGCCGATCGGAAAGCCTGCAAAATATCGGGCGCTGTGCGAATTGCGCAAATACACAATCTGATTGAATTTGAGCCACATGCATTCGATAATTTCAAGCGCCCGCTTTGTGTCGAGACGGCCTTGCTGCACATCGGCTTTGTAATACGGATACAGGTATTGGTCCATACGGCCCGGTGAAAAAGACGATGCGTTGGATTCCATATGGAGGATCACATACAAAAACCAGATGGACTGGACTGCTTCATGGAATGTCTCGGCCGGCTGTCTTGCCAGTTTCCGGCAGATCCGGGACACTTCGGCCAAGTCCTCTTTTCTTTTGGCATTGGTCGCTGCTGCCGCCATTTTCGCGGCAAGGTCACTGTAGCGCAGCATAAAATCAGACGCTCCTTCAAGTACAAGGGAGACGCTCTCATAGAAATCTCTTTTGTCGCTTTCGGCAGTCGGTATGTGTTCGAGGGCTTCTTCAGCTTCCGCTTTTATCCCGGAAGGCCCGAGTCTGAGCCATTTCTCTGTATTGGGACAAATATGTCCCTGCGCATGATCCTTCTGATTGATCTTTACAACTTTGCCGATAGCATCTGTTTTAGCACCGATTTCCTGTCTGACCTGGTCTTCGAGTGCATGGCCTTGCCAGAACGGATAAATATTTTCGCGGAAGTCTTTAATATCCCCGGGGCTGACCTGAAACTTATCCTGAGGACGGCTCGGCAGAGTCTCGAGTTCCTTATCGATCCACGAAATACCCGATTCAGGGAAAGCAACGCCTGCGCGCACACCCTTTGTGCGGTTGCCGACAATCAGTTCATCCTCGTCGATTTGGATATCGAGATGCTCGAGGGCACTTCGTAAAGCAAGCGCTCTCTTGATAATGGTTGGCTTATCGGGATTATCTGCATATACCTCTGTAATCAGGCGCGCCTGCTCAAGAGACATATAGCGCGGCTCATCGAGCATTTTTTCTTTCAGGGCGGCAATTCTCGGATTCATCGCCAAATCAAATGTAGAATCATTTCTATTCATAAAATACACCTCGTGGTTTCTGCTGCTTTCATTTTATGTTCCGGCACAGAATCGAGCAACCGTTCTAATAATACACAAGGTGTCTAAAACTGAACGAAATCAGTTATTAGTCGAGAATTCCTTACGGTAGGAGGCCGGTGTAAAACCAGTCGTTTTCTTGAATACTTTTGCGAAATGCTTTGAATCCTCAAGACCTACATATTGGGCTATCTGCGTGATTTTGTCGTTCGTCTGAACCAGCATCTCCTTAGCTACTTCCATCCTGTACAGGTTCAGGTAAAGAATGGGTGAATTCCCGAACTTACGCTTGAACACCCTGTTCAGATAAGAAGCGCTGACATACGTCTCACCAGCCAATTTCTTCATGTCAATATCTTCAGCGAAATGCTCCTGAATATATTGCATGCATTTATCCGGGATGTTATTTTCTGTTGAGTGGATTTCTTTGGCTATTTTCTTCATGGAAGATAAAAGAAGATGAAGAAGATCCGACATAATCTCATCATGGTACTCTCCCGGATTATGATATTCAGCATGGATTTTCTTCATGATCCAGCGCAGCGTACCATGCTCATCCTTCAGCTTGAACAGGCGCGGATACGTCATCTGTGACTCACATAAAATATTCAGGCAAATAATCGCCTGATGATAACGGGTATCAAGGTATTCCTGATGGGGAACACCGGCCGGATATACGACCAGTTCAAATAACGAGAGTGCCTTAGTCTGGCCGGCATCGGAGATGTCCGCTTTGCCCTCCAGAAAATAAATCAGTTCAATAAACGGATGCGAATGCTTCTCATAGTTCCAGATTTTGCTCTTCTCATCAAACCATTCACAAAAAGCCACCGTGCAGGTATCACCGTTAATTGAATCCAGATAGTGATAAGGCATGAGTTTTTCGCTCATGTCCAGTTTGCTGTTTTCTATTTCATCCCGCTGCTTTTCCATATACAATCACCGCCGGTACATGTGCTGATTTATGAAACCATACCACTCACTTGATTATATACTTCCCATGCATTTTTCATCCAATAAACTTTTCAGCTTAATATGCCTGCATTCCCAAAATAGATAGCGCCGATGGCCTGGGCAAACTGGGCTACGGTATATTCTTTATCTGCTTCGAGCTGTTTCATCAGACTCGTGTTGGCGATGGAACCGTCAGCAGCTTCAAAGATCAGACCAGGGTACAGCTCCTGCGCGCCTTTTTGAATCAGGCTGAAACAACCGGCATTTTTCACCAGTCTTCCGAAAAGCACACGGGATTTAGCGCCGGGGTTAAGAATAAAGTCTGTCTCAGCCCAGGTCACTGCCAGAAATTTTCCGATATCGATAAAAATCTGATCGCAGGTCCTGCAGTCTTCCCGGTCGGCAAGTCCCATCAGATATTCCAGAAAAGGCTTTCTCAAATCAACCGGCTCGGTCGGAACATACAGTCCGTCGACGCCGTCCACTTCTCTCTTTACGATATAACCGCGGCTGACCATCTCTTCAAATAAGTCGGACCGGCCTTCCTTGAAGTACTTAATGGCAAGGCGGAAAACGCCGCTCTGGCTTGCATATTTCTGCAGTGTTCCAGCAAGTCCTGTATTAAAGTTATTGATACTGCGCAGGTCATCACAGGGAAATTGCTGCTCGGGGTAACTTCCCAGATCAATTATGTAGTTATACACTTCAAGCGGGATATCGGGAATCGTGCCTTTATCATCAATCCAGCCGGTTCCGAGTTCTGTACCAAGCGTATGCGCAAACACTCCGGCGGCTATTCTGTCAGGATGTGAAGAAATACTTTGCTCGACAGCTGCCGTGAAGGACGCCATCGGACCGTCATTGGTTATCCTGACAATGCCCTCCGGCGTGCAGTATGCCTTCAGGTGCAGATCAAGATCGGATAATTTGCGGAATTCAGCTTCATAGTCAACTTGTGCATTATTTCGGATTCCGCGTGTCTTATATACCTCTCCGCCGACAATTTTGTTCTTGACGACAACGTCAGGGAAGCATAAGCCAATCGCGTCAAAGCGGATAAGGTGATCCCTGATGGCAACTTCAGCTGCTTCGACGGCTGCTTCGATTTCTGGCAGAGGGCTCTTGCGCCCCATGGCACGATCGAGAAGTCCCGCAATACGGAGCTGCTCCGCATCGTCCGGCGAAGTGGGACAGGAAAGTCTCGCACGGATTAACCGGACCATAAGGACGATTGGATCGATTAGTTCCTTTGAGACCGTATATTCAGCAGGAAACCAGTCAAATTCCTTAAGGCAGGCCAGATTGCCATCTACAGCAGCAGCAATCTTGATGTCAGTCCCGCCGACATCAACGCCGCACATTATTTTCCCGTCCAGTTCAGAACCAGACGCACGGAATTTTTCCAGCGCATGTCCCGGCTTTGGCGCTGGTACAGTCTTTTCACCAGGTATTTCAGTGATATCCTTAATTACAAACCGGAAACCGGCTGATTCTTTTTCTTTGCTGTCGATATGCTCAAGCATACGATCAATTACATTTACAGAGCGCCCGTAGCCTTTACGATCTTTGCGCGACTCTGAAATACCGAACTTCACATCCAGGTCGCTGATTATCCGGTTGAGCCACGTATGTTTACGGTCCAGATATATCGTCATGCGACGTCCGCCCAGGCTCGAAAGGATGTTATAAATCCGTGCATAAATATAATTGGCAGCAAACGCATTTGCTTCCTTTGACAGAGATTGTACATCCGGAACATGGAGAGTAAATATTTTTCTGGTGTCATCTATCAGTTCCAATTCGCATACTATTGGGATACTGTCTGACATGCTGTCAAATTCTGCACATACTTCGGTGATAAAAACAGGATATCCCGCCTTTGCCTTTGCGGCAAACTGTTCCGTTGTCATGGTTTCCTCCCTAAAAAATAAATGGTTCAAAAATTTTACTACATAAACTATTTTACTTTTTTCCGGGAACACCTGACAACTTCCGAAAATACCTACAAGGTGTCATTCTCTGAACCTGAGTATCGGGGCAGGCGCCAGAAAATCAGCACATGAAAAAGAGCCCCAAACACCTGCAGTACAGGCACTTGGGGCTCCATTGCCACCTATATTTCTGTAAAATTCATGAATTATAACGTGTTCACAATATTCTTAGCCGCGATTACGGTGAATCCTTCAGGACCGTCTGAGATACGCTTCCAGCTTATCAAAGCTTTCATTCCAACCCTGTGTCATGTCCGTCAGATCCTGTTCCTGAAACATCGATACGTCATCATATTTAAGTGTAAACTTTGTTTTTCCGTCAATTTCGTCAAACGTTACAGTTACCAGGCTCTCCATTGGGAAATTAGGATCCATGCCGTAGTATGAAGCATTTACAACATTGCCGTTTTCATCAGCAAAAGAGTCGGTCATGACCAGTCTGGCCGGGGGATCTATTTCACGATAGGTTCCCGTGCTCCAGAAATCTTTGCCGTCAGGTGAGCGAATCATCCACATTATGCCGATCATGTTGTATCGCTCATTTTTATCTTTGTAATGAATACATCCTTGTTTCATTTTAACAAGTTGCTTTTAAAAAAATGGAAACACAAGTTACTGTTTTTCAGCATACAGACAAAAAAAGCAGGCCCGATATACGGAGCCTGCTTTTTGAAAGTACATAAATTGAAAGTCTGTTTTGATTACGCGCTCATATTTTACACAGCGGACATTAACGGCATTGGAATTCTACTGCTGTCCTTCCCCGTACTGGAAGATCCAGCTGAAACCATACTTGTCGATCAAATCGCCGTACATTCCGAAGATCATCTCAGCGAGGGGCTGCGTAATGGTGCCGCCTTCGGAAAGATTCGCAAAAAGCCGTTCTATTTCTTCTTTACTCTTACATACCAGGCAAATAGCCATCGACGTGCCGTGGACGTATTCTTTATCGCCCATCATGTCGGAGCCCATGATCATAACACTGCCGCTTGTCATGATTGAATGCATAATTTTGTCGTGCATTTCCGGCGGCATCTGATCCTTTACGGGAGACTCGCCGATTGTCATCAGATGGACGTTTCCGTCAAAGCTTTTCTGGTAAAACAACATTGCGTCTCTGCAGTTTCCGTTAAATCGTAAATAGGCATTAAACTCGGCCATATGAATAACCTCCTTGCAACATTGCTGCTCTGCTATCTCTATAAGTGGCTGCTCCTGCTTTATTTATTTTACGCTTATGACACATAGAATTCCATATATGGAAGAGGTGATCGTTTATGATAGCCGGGGATATTGGGCAAAAGATTTATTGCACAAATATACACATATGATTTTATTCATTATGTCAATTTTGAGCTATTTAGGTAATTATATCTTGATTGTTTATGCTCGAGTGGTAAAATTCAATCATATACAATCACACCAGAGGCAAAGGCAATCAGAAACAACAATGCGAATCAACGAGGTGCCGTACATGTCTAAAATTGTCGTTTATAGGGGTATCGGAATTGGCAAATGCCAT
>DIEQ01000102.1:12472-15681 GCA_002418705.1 Mageeibacillus sp. UBA5770
GGTTTTACCGCAGCAGATCGATGATGAAATCGCAAGGTATGAGACCGCAAAAGCTACAGTCATCGGGCAGCTGAAGGCCCTCAGAGAACACACACGTAAGACCGTCGGTGAAAGCGAAGCTATGATTTTCGATGCACATCTTATGATGATTGAAGATCCGATGCTCGTTGATGCAACCAATGACAAAATCCGTGTCCATCAGGAAAAAGCTGAAAAAGCCGTCACTTCCGTACGCAACGAATTATCCGCCATGTTCAGCCAGATTGACGATCCCTATATACGCGAGCGCGGACGCGATGTTGAAGATGTCTCAGACAGTCTGGTCAAATCACTCCTCGGTATTGACCAGGCCAGCCTTTCACTGCTGAATGAACCGACAATCATTGTTGCCCGTGACTTGAAGCCTTCCGAAACTGTGATGCTCAGCAAGCAGGTCAAGGGCATCATCCTCGAAATCGGCAGTGTAACCAGCCATGCTGCCATCGTGGCCAAAGCCAAAGGAATTCCGACAATCATCGGTGATACAGGCATCTGTGAAAGAGTTCAAAGCGGCGACCGTATTATCCTTGATGCCCGTAAAAACCAGATAATTATTAATCCTGACGAATTGACAGCACAGGACTATAACGTCCGGCTTAACCTCGAATACAAAGAAAAAATCCGCCTTTCTTCCCTCAAAGATCTGGAAGCAGCGACACTCGACGGACACACAGTCAAACTATATGCCAACGTAGGATCGGTTGCGGACACCGTTATGGGTAAAGACCAGGGCGGCCGCGGAGTCGGTCTGCTGCGGACAGAGTTTCTCTACATGAACAACACACATTTCCCGACCGAAGAAGAGCAGTTTGATCAATATCGCAAAATAGCACAGGCTGCCGGCGGAGAAGTTATTATCCGAACGCTCGATATCGGCGGGGACAAGACTCTTCCCTATTTTTCTTTCCCTGAAGAATCCAATCCTTTTCTCGGTTTCCGGGCCATACGTTTTTGCCTTGAAAACCCTGATATCTTCAAAACTCAGCTTCGTGCCATACTGAGGGCAAGCGATTTCGGCAAAGTCAAAATAATGTTCCCGATGATTGCAACCGCGCAAGAATTTCGTGCCGGAAAAGCAAGGGTATTAGAAGCCATGTCGGAACTTCGTACCGAAGCTATTTCATTTGATGAAAAGATCGAGGTCGGGATTATGCTCGAAATACCGGCTGCTGTGATGATCACCGATCTGCTGGCAAAAGAAGTGGATTTCTTCAGCATCGGGACGAATGACCTCTGTCAGTACACACTTGCCGTGGACCGCATGAACAACCGTGTCTCCCATCTCTATCAGCCGCTTAATCCAAGCATTATCCGCCTGATTGATATGGCTGTCAAAGGCGCACATTCATACGGCCGGGAAATCGGAATCTGCGGTGAAATGGCATCCGATGAGATGGCTGCACTAGTTCTTATCGGACTTGGTGTTGATGAACTTTCAGTAAGTCCGTCCATGATTCCGGTGATTAAGGAGAAGATCCGTTCCGTGCGTTACAGTGACCTGCTCAGCTGGGTCGAGCTGATTAAAAACCTCGATTCTCAGGATGAGATTATTGCCAGTCTGGAAGGGAGTCTCGAGAATGCTAATCAATGAGAATTTGATTGCCGTGAATCTGCCGGCTTCAGATAAACCCCAGGCCATCCGGATTCTTGCCGAAAAAGCCGCTTCAGCCGGACGAATTGATAACGTCGCAAAATACACGGCGGCAGTTCTTCAGCGCGAATCGGACTTCAGTACGGCAATCGGATTCGGGGCTGCAATTTCTCATGGAAAAAGTGATTCCGTCATTGAACCCTTTTTAATGTATGCTTCAATAAAATCCATAGACTGGCAGGCACAGGATAATGAACCTGTCAGCATGATTTTTCTCATAGGGGTCCCTGCTGACGCGTCCGCTTCGATTCACCTTCAAATACTGGCGCGCATCTCACGGCTTCTGATGCGAAATGAATTTCGAACCGCCTTGAGAAGTGCAGACACTGCCGCCTGTGTTTTGAAAGTTCTTACGGATTATGAAGTCAATTTTTGATATGATGAATCAAATAATAACTGCGCAGAACGCGCCCGTTTTGGAGGTATACACATGTTGCCAGGCGAAAGAAGAAACAATATTCTGGATCTGCTGCAGATTAACCGGACCATTACCGTTCAAAATCTGTGCGACACATTAGCAGCTTCGGAGGCCACAATCCGCCGCGATCTTGCCATCCTGGAAAGCGAGGGCAAGCTTGAACGGACACATGGCGGGGCTATTCTGTCAAGCAGCATGAAGCTGGATTTTGAAGAGAGTTTTTACCAGAAAGAAACGCAGTATCCGGCACAAAAACGCGCAATTGCCAAAAAGGCGTTTGAATTATTAAACGAAAACGACAGTATCGTCCTTGATGCCGGTACGACCACCAGGGAACTGGCACGCCTGATCGGACAATCCAGGATGCATATAACCGTAATAACAAATTCTACTATGCTGTCCGGCGAGATATCCAACAATCCCAACGTAGAACTGATTGTCTTGGGCGGTAAAGTACGCCTGAATGTCCTTGCAAGCGTAGGGAATATCACGATCGAAACGCTGAAGAGATTTAATGTCAGCAAAGCATTTGTTGCCGTAAACGGACTTTCAAGTGATGCCGGACTTACGACTCCGGATATTGACGAAGCCGATGTAAAACGAGCCATGCTTTCCAGTGCTGTCGAGCGCTTTGTTCTTACCGATCATACAAAATTCAACAGGGTTGCCATGTGCCGGATAGCACCGATTTCGATGGTTGATACCATCATTACCGATCGCGAGGTTAACCCTGACGTACTTACCCAATTTGATGCTGACGGCATCAGAATCATACTTGCATAGTTCAAAGAAAAACAAAAGCCGACTGAGGGAAAAATATGATTACGACAGTAACACTTAACCCGGCCATAGACCGTACCATCGTTGTAAACCAGTTTGAGTATGGTTCAGTAAACCGCGTTGCAACCAGCCGCGAAGATATCGGAGGCAAAGGAATAAATGTAGCGCGCATCCTTCTGGCACTTGGCTCAGATGCCAGAGCTGTCGGATTTATCGGAAAAGCCAATTACCCACATGTTGAAGCTCTTCTCAAAGCGGATGAAATACCGGCAGAATTTGTATTTGTTGATGCCCCGACCCGAATTAATACCAAGCTGCTGG
>DIEQ01000047.1 GCA_002418705.1 Mageeibacillus sp. UBA5770
TCATTCCCGCGCAAGCGGGAATCTAGATTCCTTGCCCCTTTAACCTTATCTACCTTCCTCGATCTTGCGAAAGAGGTCGCGAAAGACTTCAATCTGTTGCGCTCCCACAACTTTATGCTTTCCGTTGACAATGAAGGTCGGCACTCCTGTCAGATTAATCATATTTGCTTCTTCTCTCACTGCATCCAATCGTGGTTTATAGCGTTCATCCTTAATGGCATTAAGCACATCATTGGCATCAAGGCCACTATTCCTGGCCACACTGAAAATAACTTCAACGCTGCCGATATCCAGAGCCTCTGTAAAATACGCATGGAATATATTCTCATGGAAGGATTCATACTTGCCCATGTCCCGTGCATATTCACTGGCTTCTAACGCCTTTCTGGAATTGGAGAGAATTGCACGATCACCGAACACAATGCCATACTCTTTGCCGCGCTTGCGCAGTTGATCATACATCTGAGAAACGTCATAGCCTCTAAATCTTTCGGAAAGCAATATCCCGTTTGGAGGCGTTTCCGGATGGAGTTCAAAACTCAACCATGTATCGTCGATATCGAATTCTTTCTTCAGGTGGTCGACAATGCCCTTGCCGATGTAACAGAACGGTCAGATATAATCGGAAAATATTTTGATATTAATCTTATCCATGTTTCCTTTTTCTCCATATTTAACAGAATTGAGATATAAGTATATGAGTAATTTAATAGTCCGTATGTTATTTAGCGTCCTCAGGACGCTAAATAACATACGGAAGAGAATTTGTCAAGAAAATTTTATCCTCAGCGAAGCCTCAGAAACGCATTTCTTCAGGTTATAAATATTTGAAAAAAAGCGCTTGTGAATTCAGTTGACGAAACGATGAACATGTGATATACGTCCTCAGGACGTATATCACATGTTCATTAATCTTCGGACAAAAGACTCATGGATATAAAAGCTGCAATGACCCGTTCCTTAAGGGAATCAGACCAACCGGTCATAATAGACTATGACCTTTACATGACCATTTTCAATTTTCACCAGGTAAAGAAATATCGTGGCGAAGTGGTTAGTATATCTACTCAAATACCGATGTTTCATGAGGTGCTTACACAAATTGTTAATCCCTTAATAGAATTCGGTACTATCATACCGTACAAGGATTTCCCGGAAGGCCGTGTTTTTCAAATCGTTGGAAACCGGTTCTTTGAAGCAGGAGATATCGCCTGCTCTGTTGACCCATTCGCGTATATTTCCCACCTCAGCGCCATGGCATACCATGGCCTCACGAATAGACTTCCAAAAATGCTTTTTATATCCACGCCGCCAATCAAGGAATGGTCGAAATTTTCAAAGCAAAAGATGGAAAAAGATTGCCAGGGTTCCCTCGATGATTACTTAAAGTGTCAATTGCCGCAGTTGATAAATTTGAAATTTGACAAAATTCAAAAAACTCAGATCACCAGGTACTCGAGTATTCATCAGGGGGCGTTTAAAAACGTAGAGGGCAGAAAGCTAAGGGTTTCGACAATCGGCAGAACATTTCTTGATATGTTGCGAAAGCCGGACTATTGCGGCGGTATAAGGCACATCATGGATACATTCAGCACATATGGGTCACAATATAAACGCCTGATCATTGACGAACTCGATCGTCATGGAAACGCTATCGAACAAGCAAGAGCAGGGTATCTGTTAGAAGAATATTGCCACATCAAAGATGAAAAAATCGACGCATGGGCTAAGCGTGTTCAGCGAGGAGGCTCCAGAAAACTGGATCCTGAAGGACCCTACAGGGAGACCTATTCAGAACGATGGTGTTTATCCATCAATGTGGAGTGAACATGGAGAAGCTTGATCTTTCCGAATGGGTGAAGCGGAGCGAAATTTCTGCCGATACTGCATTCCGACAGGCTGTGCATGTTCTCATCCTTGCCATCTCCCAATCCGCTTCATTAAAGACAAGAATGATTTTTCATGGAGGTCTGCTCCTGGCGATTCGATTCAAGGGCATCAGGCACACCAAGGACGTTGATTTTGTTACGGCAGATCATTGTAATCAGATTGATGTTGAAGATTTTATCGGTCGTTTGAATGAAGAGCTTGCTGTTGCCTGTGAAACTCTTATCTACGGCCTGGATTGTAAAATTCAATCGCACCGTGTAAAACCACCCGGCGAAAACAGGAACTTTCAGACCATAAAAATCAAGATGGGTTATGCTTATAAAGGTACGCCCGCGCATCGGAGATTGATAAAATTAGAATGTCCTACAGTAGTTGAAATAGATTATAGTTTCAACGAGGTAAATCAACGAATTGATACACTCCAATTGGTCGATGGAGGCAAATTACAAGTATACAGCCTACCGGATATCGTTGCTGAGAAATTTCGTGCGATGATTCAACAAAAAACTCGCAACAGACAAAGAAGACAGGATGCCTTTGACATATACTGGTTACTAAAGAACGGTTATCTGGAAGACCAAAGTATGAATATTCTGATTTATCATTCCTTACTCATGAAAGCCGAATCCCGGAATCTGCAAGTCAACAAACAATCCCTCGCGGATGAGGAAATTATAAAGAGGTCAAAAGGTGAGTACAAGACTCTAGCTTATGAGATTGATGGTACATTGCCCCCGTTTGAGGAAGTGTATCTTGCTGTCAGAAATTACTACGAATCCTTACCTTGGGGTAAGTATTAAATATAGAGACGGTTGTAGTTATTAGGTATTCATGAATAATTCCTTTCTTTTAGATAACTTACAAAACAAATAGAACCGTTGCCCCTTTTCTCATGAACGTCAGGCAACGCAACTGAGATATGAGAAATATTCCCCGCATATTTGTGGGAGAAAATACCGTTCTCCCAATTGACGGAACATTTCCGATATGCGCGATGTAATGGAGTTCCTGAATCCGGTAGCGAGCGCATTCCCTGTAGCTTGCTGCGGTGTAAGCGAGCGAATGGGGAACATTATTATTCCTTGTGGATCGAAGATTCTCCACAGTTTTCTGCGGAGAGCTTCAATATCTTCAAAATTCACTATTAAGACTCACCTCCAGAGCAATCAAAAATAAATAGAATCGGACCCTTTTCTTCGCTAAACAATTAAAGCCGTTCCCTTTTCTCCCTTTTTTATGCTATCAAATTATCTAATACCAAAGTGAAATACGACGGATATTTGCTCAGCAATTCACGTACTATTCGTGCCTTCTTGCGTACTTCCCGGATTACCGCTTTCTTATTCTCTCGGGACGGATTGATAATGGTGCATAAGTCCATGGTCACAACGCGATCAGCAAACCCTGATTCATACAATATGATTGCCAAAGAGGACGGTAATCCATATTTAATCCTCTTCTGCAAAACGTGCAAATTACGTATAAGGTCAGCATTGTTTTCGGAATGCTTGTATTCAACGAGCTTTGCCACGGCGCCAAGTGCAAGCATGCCCTCATAAGACAATGCATTTTCACAAATATCAACTACATATTCTAGAGTTAAATGTCGGCGCTGAGTCTTGCTTACAAGCCTAGCATCCATTGCTTCGAGAATCTCCAATATTTCATAAAAGGGCTGTCCAATAATCCAGCTTACAGCTAATGATTGTAACGCTTCCGCTGGTTTACATTTCCGAAAAGTATTGTTCTGTATATTATCTGCTAAAATGGGCCATACAGCCATCAGGAGACTGAAATGATCATCGCCACAGGATACAAGCTCATCTATGTGACTGTTTAACCAATCCTCAATTGCAATGGCTGATCGTACACCATATAACGTTTTCCCAAATACCTTTCTCTTTTGTTCTTCTGGAACGTTTTGCTCAATATTCTGTGCGAGAAGTTTAAAAAGTTCAATGATTTGTAATTTCTGCCCTTCATCAGCTAAAAAATATGCAAGCGTTCTTTGAGCAAGTTCAACTGCTACATTTTCCTTCAGTCCGGATTCAGAATCGTCCCAGTGCACCATCAAATAACTCTCTATGGCAGAGATAATTTCTATTTTCTGATGTATTTGTCTATCAATTTCGTTAACAGAATATTTTCCTTTAAGTATCTGCGACTTAGCTAAATCCTCTGGAATTTTGTTTAGCTTGTCCAGATCATGAACATATGCTTTTGCTATCTCCAATGGTTCCATTCTGATGAAGTATTTTCTATCATCACTTCGAAGCGGTTCAAAAATTGATAAAAGTGAACTTGCGCACGGCTCTGATTTCTTGGGATCTAAGAGTTCTTTAACTTGTGCCCATCGCCATCCATCATATTGCGAACGCCGCTTGTCATAGACTTCTGGATCAGCAAATAAAATACTACCCTCAGTATGCATTCCAGAGCGGCCTGCACGGCCAATCAAATTATGAAAATCCCTGACCTTAATCCGTTCCTGTCCTTGATAGACACTAGTGACAATGAGATATCTTATCGGCATATTAACGCCCTGTGCCAGTGTAGACGTACAAATAACGAATTTTGCGAGACCTTCCTTCATAGCATGCTCAACAGCAAGACGTATGCCGTGTGGAGTGTTGCCATGATGGGTGTATATCCCATAACCAGCACTTTGTGTGGCGACGGCATCAATACCTAGATTAGACTCATATAGTAAATGCAGGCGCTTCATCTCATCATGATCTGAATAATCCACTGGCTTCGGAATAGTTAAACCTCTATTATAAGCACCGACAACTTTATCACACAGGTTAGAAGCGGTATCTTTCCTTCCACAAAAAATTGCTACACCACCATTGTTAACGAGTCTAAGTCCCAAAAACAGAGCAATATCCTGCCCATCATTTTTTTCTGGAAATAAACGAGGTTTTCGTTCTTTTCTTTTCAACTGTAATTTTTGTTGTTCAATTATTCTTGGTACAAAGAATTCTCCTTCATCAGGATTGTCACTGGCAACAAATTCCAGACGACCAAGAAGATCAACCCAACTCGCAAATGCAATTGTTCTGTATGTAGGTATAAGGTTAGTTCCATAGACCACTGCCGACTGTTCTCCATTGAGCCAATCGTTTACAGCTTCAGCATTACTCATCACTGCCGAGAAAAGGATTGTTTGAGCTGCTTTTGGTACCATGGTCTTAAGTGATGTAAGAAGAAGTTCGTAAGTGATTCCTCTTGTTCCACTATCAAATTGATGTCCTTCATCATAAATGAGCAGACCGATGTTTTCAGCTATTTCAGGGGCATGCCGCAGCATAAATATAAGTTTTTCGGGAGTTACTACTAAAACTTGTTTTCTTCCCAATAACTCTCTGATTTCAAAATCAGCCTGAAGCACATCTGAGAGTTCATCAATGTATACAGATTCATTTAGAAAAGCTCCAATTAGGCTATTACTGATCTCATGAGATAATGCTCTAAATGGGGCTACTATTACAGCGAGTGACGTTCTGTCAGAAAAGAAAGAGCTACGAATTATGATTTCGATTGCTTTAGTTTTTCCCGCACTTGTTGGCATCTGAACTACAGCTGATGTTCCTCGAAAAATACCTTGTTCGCCAAGAAGATGTTGGGCTGGCCATAGTTCGCGTACAAAGGATTCCTTCCGTAAAGTAAGTTGCCATCTGGCGGCTGCAAGCCCAGAATAAAGGGGTAAACTATACCAAGACGAATTATAGATACGTCTTTTTACAATTGCACAAATGATATCAGTAAACAGTAATTGCCTTGGCGTTGCTATTGTGTAGGCAGTTTTTCTGAACCGCGACGTAAGCTTGAAGAGATTTTCCATTCCATTCCCATTCTCATAGTAATGAATCATCCCTTTCGAGATTCCGTCAATGTAGTCTCCATATGGGCCTTCTGGCTTATCATAATAGGTGGACATATCATCTTTAAGGAGCCAAAGAATCAAATCCTCAAGTCCCAAGCATCCAAGGTCAGGGCAGCCATTTGCGAAGCTTTTTGCAAGAACAAGTGCGCTACCAGGCAAATCACACAAATAATATGAGGCAGCTCCCAATAGTTGAAGATAGGGATGCATCTCTGCATTAAATTGGGACAAGAGATACGAGTCAAAGAAACGTGCTGAGAATTGGAGATTGTCACTCAGATCTTTTAGGTCTTCATCCCTAACCTCGGAATTTGACCGTGCGGCCAAATCCCCAAGCAAACCTATCGCTAATGTAAACAGTTTAGCTGGGTCAAGTGGAATCTCAATATGGTATGCTGATGGAACACCGTACTCAAACATTTTTGCTTTTGATCTAGTAATACCCAAAAGCCGTTGAGATCCAACTTCAGGCCTCATCCGCTGCCCTCCTATAAAGTTCATGAACGAGGTCCATCATGTTGTCACCTTTGATTATCAACAAAACCAAATGGTCACGATTAGGGTGTGGATATGTCTCTTTACTTTTTTTTGATTTTGGTACTCTGGTTGTATCAGTTCTCGAAATCTCGGTTACATCAAATAAATCAGTAGAGAACAACGCTGCAGCACCAAAAAGTTCTCTGTAAGGAAGGTCAACCGGGTTTTGAAAACGCTCGACCTTCAGAGCATCATGTTTTTCGCCCCGCGCGTATAGTATTTGTTTTATATAGTTAAGGGATTCATCTATTCGCAATCGGTCTTTGGCTGAATCATTAATTGCATCTTGAAGGCGTGCTTTATTTGATTTACTAGAAAAACATGCTTTCGCCTCAAATACTGATAGAATGTCCATGTTGGATAACTTACCAGGGTCATTAAAATAGAATCCTATTATATCGCTACCCTTAGGAGAATCATCCTTAACAATCTTAGATGCCCATCGAACCCGTGGTACCCAAAATTGCAGAATCCATTGCAAATAATCGGCAACTAATATCTCTCCAAAATCTCCAGCTCTGATTGGAGGTCCCAATTTTGAAGTCTTACAAGGAAGCTTTGTGCTATTGAGATAATCTTTCCGTGATTTTTTCCCACGCATAAAATCGATGTCACAATCAAGACAATAATGATTTCTAAAGTGCTTTGCCCAAGCAGAAAGGACTTCTTCATCATTATTGTGGCGAAACTCCCATACCGCCACGGGCTTACCATCAATTGTTCTTAGTCTTTTTCCAGTGTCTATAAGCCAACTGATATGTTTAGACGTCCAAGGCATGAATGAATTTCTATCCTTATACGACCCTCAGTTGGAAGCGATGGCTTTTACCGCTGCTTCCACTAGCTTTTCACTTTTGGTTTGTGACTTGATAAGTTTGGCTTCCAATTCGTCACATAGCTTCATGAGTTGGTCGACCTTAGCTAAAATTCGACGTTGCTCTGCAAGAGGTGGAACAGAAATTTTAACATTACCGAAAATTTTACCTGAGACTTCTTTAAATGTAGTTCCTGGAGCCTTCCTATCGATCTCTTTGGCAACGCATCTGAGAAACCATTAAATATACTCATTCATTTCGGGTATGAATGGGACACATGACTTGAAGCCTTGATTGGTGGAAACTTGATTCTGCACAATCGCAACGTAACCAATAGGAGCACGGCTTGAAAAGAGTATTGTTCCTTTTGGCATCAATTGGGCAGAACTTTTTCTCAGACCAAGTTCTGTGAGATAACGTTTACCACGACTTATATATTTTGATTTAATTCCATATAGGTCTGCAGGCGTCAGCCAGGGGATACCTTTATCAGCAAAGAATTCAGGATTACTTGAACTAGGAGTTCCGCCCCCAATAATTTGCCCAATTTCCACCAGGCGTGTCCATTCCCATCCCTTCGGCAATTCATAAGGTGCGTCATCGGCAGTGACCGGCGGAAGCGGATCAACCTCTTTAATCTTCTTTTCCTTTACCAACCGTTCTTTCTCGGCCTTGATTTTTGCGAGCAGAACGGCCGCCGGTTCGTCGTTCGGATCTTGTGGTACGAGCTTACCTTGGACGGCGAGTTGGAGGATGGCTTGGCGGAGTTTGGTGATGGTTTCCGGGACTGTGTAAAGAAAGTCGAAGTTGCCGCGGATGAGGTTCCAGGCGTTGGGTAAGTCATCCAGCTCACGGGCGGTCAGGAGCCGATCAAGGGCGGCGTTGTTGAGGTTGACGAGCTTTTGTTTTTTTTTCTGCTGGCGAGTTTCCAATTCGTCACACAGAACCATAAGCTGATCAACCTTTGTGACGATTCTTTTTTGTTCAGGGAGGGGCGGAATAGGAACTGGTATTAATAACAAAGCCTCTTGCCTAATACCGCTGACAGTCATGCCACTTCCCTGAATATTTTGGGTTAGGTAAAAGTTGTAAAAGTAGTCAATGTCTATTTTATCGGAGATTGTCAGGGCTTTAAGATCTTGATTAATGCTCGTTGCTACCCGATTGATAACTACCTTGCCAAGACCCATACGTGTGCAAACAATCACTCGCCCGGGTGGTATAAGATTTGTACTGCTTCCTTTGAGCCCCGCTTCTGTAATGTGGTCAATTGTATTATCAAGAAACTTTTTTTTGCTTAAATCCTTTACGCTGGCCCAAGGTATATTCCCGTCCCAATACTCCGCATTTTGTTTGCTGGGTGTACCCCCACCCAAGATTTCAAGGGATATCTCTCCAATTCGTGACCACTCCCATCCTTTCGGCAACTCATATGGCGCTTCATTAGGGCTGACGGGCGGAAGCGGCTCAATCATTTTTATCTTTTTTCCCTTTAACAGCTTGACCTTCTCGGCTTTGATCCGTTCCAAAAGTTTCGACGCCGACTCATCATTTGGGTCCTGCTGAACAAGCTTACCCTGGATGGCAAGCTGGAGGATCAGCTCGCGCAGCTTTTTTACACCTTTGGGGGCATCGGCCAGATAACCGAAGTTGGCAAAAAACAGATCAGCATTCACGGCAGCCGCTTCTCCTCTTCGTTGAGTGGAAGTTTTCTGAAACGAGACCAGCTTAATTGTCTCCACAGTGCGGAGACAATCTCTTCATCGGGAAAGACCGCCGCAAATTGAATCATATGCCGAAGATTCTTTACTGAAAACCCATCACCGTATTCCGCCGCCAATTGTCGCGACAGTGTAGAGACAATTTCTTCTCCATATTCGGCTCTCTCGCCTTTGAGGATTTCTTCATTGATCCGTTTGCCGATTCTCGAGTAAAGCATGGTCAAGGCCACGTTCACAGCCGTTGCCAGAGCAGTCCGGGACTCATCGATCATGCGGCGGATATCGGGCAGCAACGCAAACTTTTTGGGAGATTTCATTTTTTCACCTCCATCGCCGCCATCAGTTCTCTTTTTAACGCATCGCGCGTTTCCGCCGCCTCAGCCAGGAGCTTTTTGTATTTGGCCAGCAGTTCTTCCGGGTCACCATGGTCTTCGTCATTCTTGTTGGGGTTCTTGATATCCAGGTTGTAATTGGCGGCCTTGATCGTCTCTACCGATACCCGCCAGGCGAATTCACTTTCCTCTCGATTGTTCCACCATGCCTTTTCGGGTTCAAACTCCTCAATGCGGATCGGCTTGGTCTTGGAATAGGATTTATACCCCGGTGGGTAGGGGTGTTCGTAATACCAGATATCTTTCGTTCGCTCTCCCTTGGTAAAAAAGAGAAGGTTGGTCTTGATGCCGGTATAGGGGCTGAAAACGCCGTTGGGAAGGCGCACGATGGTGTGGAGATTGCACTCCTCCAAGAGTCTTTCCTTGATGCGGGTCTTCACGCCTTCGCCGAAGAGAGTGCCGTCAGGCAGGACGATGGCGCCGCGGCCGCTGTCCCTGAGCAGGGTCATGATGAGAATCAGGAAGAGGTCGGCGGTTTCCTTGGTTCGGAATGCCGCAGGGAAATTAGCCTGAATGCCGTCTTCCTCGATGCCCCCAAAGGGCGGATTCGTGAGTATGACATCTACCCTATCCTTGGCAGTATAGTCCCGCAGAGGCCGGGACAGGGTATTGTCCCGCCGGATGGTTGATGGCACTTCGATGCCGTGCAGAAGCATATTAGTGACGCAGAGAAGGTGTGGCAAAGGTTTTTTCTCGAAGCCGAAGATGCTTTCCTGGAGGATTGTGTTATCCTCGACGGTTTTCACTTCGTTCCTGCGAATATTCTCCAGTGTACACACGAGGAACCCGCCAGTGCCGCAAGCGGGATCGAGAATTTTCTCCCCCAGGCGGGGATTGACCATATCCGTCATGAACTGGGTAACGGCGCGGGGCGTATAGTATTCGCCGGCGTTTCCGGCGCTCTGAAGGTCTTTGAGGATCTGCTCATAGATGTCACCGAAGAGGTGCTTCTCCGAGGCAATATTGAAATCTATTTCGCTTATCTTGTTGGCCACCTGGCGGATGAGTGTCCCGGACTTCATGTAATTGTAGGCATCCTCAAATACCTCTTTGACGATGAATCCGCGGGGGTCGTCATCCGGCCCAAAGGACAGGCCCTTCAACGTTTTGAAGAGGTCGTTGTTGATGAAATCGAGCAATTCCTCGCCGGTTATCCCCTCCGGATTCGCGGCCCAGGCGCGCCAGCGCAGCCGCTCAGGGATGGGCGAGACATATTTGTCGTCGAGGAGTTCGTACTCCTGTTCCTTGTCGTCAAAGATTTTGAGGAAGATCATCCAGACCAATTGCGAGATGCGCTGAGCGTCGCCGTCCACGCCCGTATCCTGGCGCATGATGTCCTGAATGGATTTGATGATGTTGCCTACAGACATGGCTACCCCCTATCCTCCTCGATATGATTATTGCGCTATTTCGTAGAGATGGGATTCCAGCTCACGGAGGGCGGTGGCGTATTTCTCCTTCCCGCCGAAACTCTTGATAATCTCGACCGGCGACCCAAAGCGGTCAAACGGGGTGATCTTGAGAACGTCCATCTGCTCTACATTCCGGATACCCTCATCGGCGTACTTGTCGAGCAGGGCATCAATGACGGTCCGGGCGGTTTTTCCATATTCAGTGAAGTAATTTTGCTTGCGGACATTGTTTGCCCTCTCTTTGCGGGTGAGGGGCTTCTGCCCGAAAGCAACATGACATATCAGATCAAAGGGATCAAGCTCCTTGCCTACTTCCTCCGCCAAAGCTTCAAAGAAGATACCTTTCTCCTGCAGTTCGTCGATGATTACCTGCTTCTTCTCTGCCTCCTTCCACCTGCTCAGGAAATTGTCCAGGGAGGCAAATTTCCGCAGGACACTCTTTTTGGTATAGTCCCGGAGTGACTCGGTGATGAGCTTGCCGTCCGGGCCATAGTATTGTACACGCTCATTAATTACGAAGACCGGAACGTCGTTCACGTAATATTTATAACGCTTGCCTCCTTCGCCCGTGTCCGGAGGTAGGGGATCGACGATAACCTCTCCACCAGGCTGTTCTTCTCCGCCCTCTTTGGTTCCACCCTCATCCGGCCCTTCCGGCGGCACCGGATCATCGTCGGGCTCCGGTTCATAGATCTGCACCGGCTCACCGTCAAACGCGGGATCGGCGAAGAGTTCGGTGGCTTTCCTGAAATCAATAATCGTAAACCAGAATTTATTGTATTCCTCGTTGATGCGGGTGCCCCGGCCGATGATCTGCTTAAACTCGATCATGGAGTTCACTGTTTTATCGAGTACGATCAGCTTGCAGGTCTGGGCGTCCACGCCGGACGTCATGAGCTTTGACGTGGTTGCGATGACGGGATAGGTACTTGCCGGGTCAATAAAGTTATCGAGTTCCAGCTTGCCTTCTTCGTTGTCGCCGGTGATGCGCATGATATACCTGTTGCTTCTGGCTACCAGGTCTGCATTTTCATTGACCAGTGCTGAGCGCATCCGTTCCGCATGATCGATGTCTTCACAAAAGATGATTGTCTTGTCGAAGCGGTTGGTCTTCTTTAGAAACTCGCTGACTTTATTGGCTACCAGTTCCGTGCGCTGCTCCAGCACCATATCGCGGTCGTAATCCTTTACGTTGTAAATGCGGTCAGGAATCTCCACACCATGCTTATCCAGTTTACCGTCTTCCGGCCGCCAGCCTGCGTCTTTATCCAGGTCAATGCGGACAACTTTATACGGGG
>DIEQ01000087.1 GCA_002418705.1 Mageeibacillus sp. UBA5770
GGTCTTGCTGCATTACTGATGAATAAGTTTTTAGGGAGGAATCTATTTCGCGCGGTATTCTTTCTGCCCAACACGATGGGCGGCGTTGTAATGGGCTATATTTGGCGCTTTATCTTTTTGCTGGTTATTCAATACCTTGGAAGCATATTGAACTGGGCAGTATTTCAGTTGCCCTGGTTAGGGACACAGGAGACGGCCTTTATCGCATTGGTGATCGTAAGCGTATGGCAGGGTGTAGGGTATGTAATGGTTATTATGATTGCAGGATTAACCGGAGTACCGCAGGATCTTTCAGAAACAGCGACGATTGATGGCGCATCCTCATGGAAGATATTCTGGAAGATCAAAATTCCGTACTGTATGTCGTATGTAACCGTTTGCCTTTTCTGGACAATCGCTATGTCATTTAAAATGTTCGATGTTAATGTCGCTCTGACAAAAGGCGGGCCATACGGTTCTACGACACCCATGGCACTGCAGATTTACTACGATGCATTTAGTGCGAACAGGTATGGTTTTGCAAATGCAGAGGCCATTATATTCTTTTTGATTATTTTCGCCGTGACATCCGTGCAGATGTTTTTCAGCGGGAGAAAGGAGCGTGCTTTTCAATGAGAAGGATAGTGCGGCGAGGCGTAGGTTATTTTAAATTTTTAGCTACACTGATTTTTGCATTGTTTTTCTTTGCGCCATTTGCACTGGTTTTACTTAATTCAATAAAGCCACAGAGCCAGATTATGACAGATCTTTTAGGATTGCCAACTACGTTTATGTGGGGAAATTACAGTAAGGCATGGAAAACGCTTGATATGTCCACTGTGCTGACTAATACAATTATTGTAACGATTACTGCTGTACTACTTATTATAATGCTGTCATCAATGGTCGCATACTGGTCGGTACGACATCCTACAGGATACAGCAGAATATTCGAAAAATTACTGCTTGGTTCATTACTGATTCCATTTGCTTCTGTAATGCTTCCGCTCGTGAAAACCATGAGTCTTCTCGGATTAAACAACAGCCTGTGGGGGGGCATCTTTACATACCTGGGCATCGGCCTTGCGTTTGCTACCTTTATTATGACAGGTGCCATGCGCGCTGTTCCCCTGGAGATTGAAGAGTCAGCGGTGATAGACGGGTGCAGTGTATTCCAGGTGTTTTTCCGAATTGTGCTGCCAATAATAAGCCCAACATTCCTGAGCATTTTCATTTTGGATCTTTTCTGGATTTGGAATGACTATATTGTTGCCTTGATAATGTTCAACAGCACACAACTGCATACTATGCAGTTAGCGATCAACAAATTATTCGGCCTGCATGCAAACCAATGGGATATTGCGTTGCCTGCAATTATCATGAGCATTGCTCCAATACTAATCATCAATGTGTTGCTGCAAAAGAAAATCATCGCAGGTATTGCATCCGGTGCGGTCAAGGGGTAACTGTCAAAGTTGTGTCAGAAATACTGACTAGCTGAGATAAATAAACAAAAGCAGGAGGAAAAAAATGAAAAAGTTCAAATCGGTTGTAACGGTATTGCTCGCAATCATGCTATCGATCCCTATGTTTGGCTGTGCTGCTAAAAAAACCGAACTTACAACTCAATCAAGTGAGGTGCAGGTTACAGAGCCGGGAACAGCAGAGTCAGCGACAACTGCGAGTTCCCAGGAACCATCTGGAAAGCCAGTGGAGATCTATATCTATCAGTCCAAATATGAAATCGATGAAGCACTTAAAGCCGCATGCGCAGAATACACTGCACTAAATCCCAATGTAACTTTTGTAGTGGAGTCTAGTTCTTCCGGCGATTTCCAAACACAGTTAAAAGCTATGTTTTCCGGCAACACGGCTCCCGATATCTTTTCGACTGCAGGAAGTGTTGACCTGGCACTCATGTCAGAATACATGGAGGATCTCAGCAATGAGCCTTGGGTAGCATCGATGAGCGCACCGGCACTGGAAGGCAGCAGTTACCAGGGAACGGTTTACGGGTTCCCTCTTGCGGTTGAAGGACATGGTTTTCTGTATCACAAAGATATGTTCAAGGCAGCCGGAATTACAGAACTTCCCAAGACTCGCTCTGAGTTGGAGGCCGTGTGTGAAAAGTTAGTGGCAAATGGATTCACACCATTCTCTTCAAATTATTCAGAGTGGTATCAGGCGGCTATATTCGAATTCAATTCACCGATAGCCCGCCAGTCAGATCCTATGGCGTTTATTCAGGAGATGAATAACGGAACAGCAACGTTAGTTGGAAACAAAGATTTTGAAGATATGGCAGCTTTAATTTCTCTTGAAGTGAAATATGGCAAGAGCCCTCTTAATACCGATTTCAATACACAGGTTTCGGACTTTGCGACGAATCAGGCTGCTATGATGATTGGCGGTTCCTGGAGCCAGCCGGCGCTTGATGCCGTTGATCCTGATATGGATGTTGGTATGTTCCCAATACCTATGAGTGAAGATGCTGGCGCTAATGATAAATTTTATTCCAGCAGTGCTCCATTCTGGAGTATCAACAACGCTTCGGAGAGCAAGGAAGAATGCAAGAAGTTCCTGGAGTGGTTGGCAATGACTCCTGAAGGACAGAAAAACCTCACTACGGGCTTCAAACTTATTCCCGCCTTCAACAACATCAAGGCAGATGAATCGTCTATAGGGCCAATTGGAATTACCTTGAAGGAATACATAGATGCTGGTAAGACGTATGGTATTTACAGTTCGTACTATCCCAACGGTTTCGGGGGAGCTCAGCTGTTCGGTGAGACTATTACAAAATATGCAGCTGGTAAACTCACAGCTGACCAGTTGCTGGAGCAGCTCCAGGAAGATTGGAAATCTTCAAATTAACTGCAGACGCAAATAGTAAATTTGGAATAGAAAAACATTACACGTACTTAATAAAGAAGGCAGCATCTCATGTATGTTGCCTTCTTTTTACTAAAAGATATAAAACTTTGAACATAAGAGGTTTTATGAAAGAAATGACAATATGTGAGGAAAAAGTAATATGGCACATATTCACTTAAAGTTATTTGCACATACACTAAATAAAAACACTGATGTTAATATTATCCTTCCTACTCCAAATTCAGATGAATTAATGGAGAAGGAAGAGAACAGGTACTTCCGTGATGATATGCAATACCAGGTGTTATATCTTCTCCACGGTACTTACGGGGATTATAGCGACTGGTGCCGCAATACTTGTATCGAACGTTATGCACAGATGCATAAAATAGCCATTGTTATGCCCTCAGCTGAAAACAGTTTTTATCAGGATATGGTGCACGGACCAAAGTACTTGACTTACCTAACTGAAGAACTTCCTTTATATCTATGCCGCCTGTTTCCCATAAGCACAAAACGGGAAGACACCTTTATTGCCGGATTATCCATGGGTGGATATGGAGCCTGGCATATAGCGCTAACAAAACCGGACCAATATGCAGCAGCTGCAAGCCTGTCGGGCGTTCTGGACTTTAGTCTTTTCGTGGATGAATGGCTTAGCCAAAGTGAATCAGGCGAATCGTTTGAGAGAGTAGTACCATGGCCTATAAAGGCAATATTCGGTGAGCAGGAACTGGAAAAGATAAAACTTTCTGATGCAAACCTAATGGTTCAAATTAAAAAAATTATACAAAATAATAACGTATTACCAAAACTATATTATACAATTGGTAAAGGTGATTTCTTATATACGAACTGCGAAAGTGCTAATAAATTGCTTGAGGAACTTGGCATATCGGTAGAATTTGAAGAATATTACGGCCAGCACGATTGGACATTTTGGGATGCCCAAATACAGCGAGTATTGGAATGGCTTCCACTGAAAAGGACTACTGTGTAATTCTTTGGGTGCTGATCAACTTCATGTAAAGATACGGACATCTGATACGGAGAAATATAATTTGAGTGATCCCATAAGGTCTTTCCTACTAATCAGTGGATAATTCCTTCTGTAAATTTTCCCAAAAGAGCCGTGCGGGTTTAGAAAAAAATTGATATTTTTTCCATACAATATCAAGACATAAGGCATAACCGACTCCTTCAGCTACCATGATGGAAGCATTGTATAAAAGATTGTATGTAGTAACTATATTCGATTTATCAATGTTTGTTTACTTATAGTGTAACCGCATACGAAGAATGATTATTGTTTTTTCATTCATTGCATTCCAGTCATCGCACGATATTAGTACTACATCGCCGTCCTTTCCTGTTATTAGTACAGGAATATGTGTTTTTATTGACTGACTTAATTATCTGATACAGATTTTTACGAGCAGACGATATTTTGATTGTATCCATATGCATCAGAACAAGCTGCACACTTCATCAGCCAATTCACCAATCATCGCATCACGATTTTTACTCTTCCAGAACACGATGCCCGTTCCAACAACAATACCGCCTTTGGATTCACAGATATTCTTCATGCCCGTGATGGCGCGGGTGCCGCCTGTCCAATTTGAATTTAATTGCTTGGTTACGAAACAAGCGACTTTTTGATCTTTCAGTGAAGAGATCTGCTTCAGATATGCCGAAATCACAGGTGAAATGGAAAAGCCGCGAACGGGTGCCCCGAAAACATATGCATCGTATCCGCTTGGTATTGGAGGATTATCAATGATAAACGATGGGTTGTTTGGCTGTTCTCCGCCCCTAATTTTAATCTGATCGATTTCTGCCGAATGTCCGGCCTGCACCAGTTTGTCACGAATCTTCTGAGCTACGGCTAAAGTGTTGCCGCTGTAAGAGTGAACAATAATACCAATTTTCATAATATCCTCCATTCTATTTTTCTCCTGAACATATATGCCTGATTAATTAATTCTACATCAGCTCACATATGAAATTCAAGGAACGCCTTAACAGATAATCGAATGGTGAATGGGCTGTCCTAATTATGTCGATCCGGCTGCAGCATCCAAGCACATCTCTCCAGTTTAATAACGCCTTCCTGCGATTCGTGGTAAAATTCAATTGTAGAGAATGTGTTCAGCAGCAAGAGAGGTGGCCGCTATGAAGACGGACGAGAGACTGACAGAGGCATACAATAATGCCAGAGTCGAGTACTTTGGCGTCAATTCGAAATATATAATTATCAGCGACTGCCACCGCGGCAACGGTGGGCTGTCTGATGAGTTTACCAAGAATCAGAATATATATCTGCATGCCCTTGATTATTATTTGCGGAACGGATATGTCTATGTCGAAGCGGGTGACGGCGATGAACTTTGGGAGCACCCGCATTATAGAAATATCATTGTAGCCCACGTCGATTCGTTTGATATCATTAAGAAATTTCATGATGCCGGTCGGCTGATTATGCTGTACGGGAATCATAATATGTATCTGCAGGATCAGCATTATGTCGAGAAAAACCTCTATTCCTATTTCAACGATTTTCGAGATATGACGTATGAATTACTCAAAGGAATTCAACCCTGTGAGGCGCTTCTTCTAAAAAACAAGGAGACAGGGCAGGAAATCCTGACCGTCCACGGCCATCAGGGTGACTTCCCCAATGACCAGTTCTGGCATTTTTCCATGTTTTCGCTTAAATATTTCTGGCGGTTCATGCATGCATTCGGATTCAAGAATCCTGCAAGTCCCGTAAATAATATGTATAAGACTCACAAGATTGAGAAGAGTTATAAGAAGTGGATTGACAAGCACCGGACGATGCTTATATGCGGTCATACACACAGATTCAAATACCCCAAGAAAGATGAGCTTCCCTATTTCAACACAGGCTGCTGCCTGTACCCGACAAGTATAACAGGAATTGAAATTGTAGGCGGCATCATTCAACTTGTCAGGTGGCGGACCATTGCAAACGATGATGGCGTGCTGCAGATTAGACGTGACAATCTTCGGGGACCGGACCCGATTAAAAAATTCGATATCAAATGATGGAACGGTGGACGGTGTCGGTGCAGGCAGGCCTTGTTGATACGGGAGGCGGAGTCAGAGGATCAGTGATCGGGATGCAGAGGAGGCTTTTATGAACATCGGATGTGTAAAGGAAATCAAGATTTTTGAATTTCGAGTGGGTGTTACACCTGACCATGCCAAGACATACGTCCATCGCGGGCATACCGTATATATAGAAAAGGGCGCCGGTCAGGGATCCGGTTTTTCAGATGAAGAATACATCGAAGCAGGGGCGAAGATACTGGACGACGCAAAATCCGTATGGGATATGAGCGATATGATTATGAAGGTCAAGGAACCGCTTGCCAGTGAGTACCCATATTTTCGCGAGGGATTGATTGTATTTACCTATCTTCATCTCGCCGCGGATCGTCCGCTGCTTGATGCGATGATGGCTGCAAAGGTTAAGGGCGTCGCTTATGAGACGCTGATCGAGCGGGACGGAAGCCTGCCGCTCCTTAAGCCCATGAGTGAAATCGCGGGACGCCTTTCCGTGCAGGAGGGCGCAAAATATCTCGAAAAGACATACGGGGGTTCGGGCATACTGTTGTCCGGTGTCCCCGGCACACCGAAGGGGAATGTCGTCATACTCGGTGCCGGAACCGTAGGAGAGAACGCCTGCAAAATTGCAGTCGGGATGGGTGCGGATGTGACCGTACTGGACATCAATATGAACCGCCTGAAGAATCTTGATGAAATATACGGAGGAAGAATCCAGACGCTCGCCAGCACAGATGCTGCGATTGACCGCGTGACAGAGGATGCTGACCTTGTGATCGGATGTGTCCTGATCCCCGGCAAGAAGACTCCGAAAATATTGTCGAGGGAACACCTGAAAAGAATGAGACAGGGAAGCGTTATTGTCGACGTGGCGATTGACCAGGGCGGATGCTGTGAAACATCGAGGATGACATACCATGATGATCCGATATTCATCGTCGACGGGATTGTCCATTACTGTGTCGGCAACATGGCGGGTTCTGTGCCTCGCACATCGACACTCGCACTGAACAACTACACGCAGAACTACGGTATGCAGATAGCAGAATATGGACTTGAGGAAGCCTGCCGGAGAAATAGCATCATTTACTCCGCTGTAAATACATA
>DIEQ01000138.1 GCA_002418705.1 Mageeibacillus sp. UBA5770
CAAATTCTGATTCTCTGTATAGCGTGTGGATTGATGTGTTTGTGCCGGAGCAGTATGCCAACACCTTTGACCAATTCGTATACAATGGCAAAACGATAGCTCAGTGGCGTGTTCTTGCTGATCTGACAGCCGGAACCTATCCATATTCCGAATACAATGGGGATCACGGAGGTAATGTAACAGTAGAAGAATGGGAACAATTGCAGGAGGATGCAAAAACACTGCAGGCAAAAGAAAATTGCGATGCAGCAACAGAAAAGTACATGACCGAGGTATATCCGGCAGTACAGGAGGCACAGAAAACCGGAATGCTGCGTGAATATGACCGGCTATTACAGCTTGAATATGATGTATCGCTGTACGAGACATGGGAGTACTACGGCGAAGGCGATAAGCAATCCTTCACGATATTAACAGGTCTTCTTACAAAATCGCAGATAGAAGAATTCAAGACTGACAGCGACTATGGATACTTCCTTGAATGGTTAGAGATGGCACCTGGCATGCAGTAGTAGATCTGTTAATTTTCCGGTCGATGACCTGTTATTATTCATACAGCATAAGAATATTCTGCGGCGCGACTCCCAGCTCGCTTGGGAACACCCCGGTCTTCCTGTCCTTGGGGATCCGCCACCAGACGGGAGGACTATCGATCTGCTGATTTGAATAGCGGAAAGTGATGACCCATGCGAACGGCTCTTCGATTTCTTCTGTGAATACAACGGGAAAATGGTTGGCCACAGCTTTGGGGTTAAAATAGTGTGCCCGTATTCCAACAGCTTTCAAGTCATCACGCACCGGTTGGACCATGGTTAAGTGAATCCCCCAGGAAGGGACTTCAACCTGATATTCACCGGTCTTGCGGGCATCTGCAATGTTTTTGCAGCCGGTCAAAATGGCGCCCTGGCGGCTCCCCGGATCCGCAAATACTTCTTTTGTACCGCCGGTACGCAGGATACGCCCATTGTCCATAAGAGCCAGATGCCTGCACAACTGATATGCTTCGTCCCGACTATGGGTTACCAGAATAACCTTCTTGTCAAAGCCGCGGAGCACATCTACAAGCTGCGCCTGCATCTGTTCTCTCAAAAAGCTGTCCAGTGCACTGAACGGCTCATCTAAAAGTAAAAGATTCGGACGGCTGGCCAGAATACGGGCAACCGAGACACGCTGCTGCTGTCCGCCGGAAAGCTGAGCCGGATACTGACTTTCAAGTCCCTCCAGATGAAACATTCTGATCATATCTTTTAAGATTGTTTTCTTTTTGACTGAATCCTTTTCGCTGTACAGGCCGCACAGGATATTCTGCTGCACGGTCATAGTTGGAAAAAGCGCAAAATTCTGGAACAGATAACCGACATGTCTCTCCTGCGGAGGCAGATTGATGTGCTTTTCGCTGTCGAAAAGGGTCACCCCATCGAGCACAATGCTGCCCTTATCAGGCTTCTCGATACCTGCAATACAGCGCAGGGTCATACTTTTGCCGGAACCCGAGGCGCCGAGAAAACCAAGCACGCCGTCCGTTGCTTCAAAGGCAATATCAAGTTTGAAGGCACCCACATATTTTTGAATATTAACAGACAGGCTCATTTACTCGACCACCTTTCTGTTCGTTTCTTTTCAAGCATACTCACAGCCAGAAGCACTACGGCAGAAATCGCCAGGTTGACCATTACCCAACGAAACGCAAGCTCATCGTTCTCCGTGCGCCACAGCTGATACACGGTTGTGGAAATCGTGGCGGTTCTTCCCGGAATATACCCTGCGATCATGCTTGTTGCGCCATACTCTCCCAGAGCACGTGCGAATGCCAAAACGGCACCGGCAAGAATACCCTGACGGCAGGCAGGCATGCGGATCCGCCAGAATATGTATGTATTAGGCAGTCCCAGGGTCTGGCCCGAATAGGCCAGCGTTTCATCAAAGCTCTCGAAGGCACCGCGTGCCGTACGGTACATGAGGGGGAACGACACGACGGCAGCAGCGAAAATTCCGCTGTACCAGATCATGACCAGCCTGACATCAAAGACGCTCATGAACCAGGCGCCAAGAGGACGGTTGGGGCCAAGCAAAACAATCAGGAAATAGCCGACTACGGTAGGCGGAAGTACAAGCGGCAAAGTAAGAATGACGTCAAGGACACCCTTTATCAGCCTGGGCAGTCTTGCCACATAATACGCGGCAAAGATACCGGTGAAAAATACGATCACACTGGAAATGGCCGCTATGCGCAGAGAATTGTATAAAGGATACCAATCCATCAGACGTACCCCTTTCCTTACAGTAACAGGCGGGGCGGCCTAAAACCGCCCCGCTGTTAATTAATAATTATAATATAAAACAGATTACCCAACTGCAGTAAATCCAACATTTGTAAATACTGCCATAGCCTCATCCGTCTGAAGGAAGTCTAGAAAAGATTTAGCTTCATCCTGATGCGCTGAGGTATTTATGATAGCTGCCGGGTAGACAGCCAATCCGCACATCTCCTTTGTTGCCTCAGCAACACTGGTCAGTCCCGCACTGAAAGCGTCAGTACCGTAGATAACACCGCAGTCGACAGATCCCTCTGATACCTGTATTGTAACTTCTTTGACATTTGTGCCGTAACTCAGGACGCCGGCAGAGGACAGGGCGGATTCGTCAAGTTCGTAGAAGGCAAGGATCTTCTGAGTATACTGGCCGACAGGCATATCGCTGTTTCCCATGGCCATGAGGATACTTCCGTTCTTCAGACCTGCGGCCATATCTTCAAAGCTCTTTATGTTACCGGTATTCTTATCGGGAACAACCAGAACAACCTTATTCTCCAGAAGATTGACACGGGTACCTTGCAGGACAAAATCAAGTCCTTCTGTGTTAACAGAAGCATCAGCTATTTTGTCCATCTGATCCATCTGCTTCTGTCCGGCAGAAATGAATATATCACAGCCGGCTCCTTCCTGGATTTGTGTTTTAAGGGTTCCGGAAGAATCAAAGTTAAAAGTCAGGGTAATATTGGGATTTTCTGCTGTGTACATGCCTCCGATTTCAGTAAGCGTCTCTGTCATGGATGCAGCTGCGAAGACAACCAGCTCAACGGGTGCGGCAGTCACGGCAGGGACGGTGGCTGCTTCGGTTACTTCCGCCGTTGCATCTGCAGAAGTTGCTTCAGCCGTGATTTCCCGGGCTGTGGTTGTGACCGTTGCTGCGCCTGAGCTGCAGGCAGTCAGGCAGGTGGTCATCATGATGATGGCTGTCAGTAGTGAGATGAATTTTTTCATGGCTTTTTCTCCTATGTTTCAAAGATTTATTTTCAATCGTGGATTTACACGTTTGAATCATATTAATTATACTCCAATTTTCCATCCATAATAGATTCAGCAGGAGAACAATGCATTCGCTGCTGTTACACATTAATAAGATAAAAAACACCTCCGTAGTTTGTCATTAAACTACAAAGGTGTCTGTAAATCTTATATCATCCGGAAAAATTGGATTGTACTTAGTTACTTTCCAACCATAACGGAAGAGGCCTTAATAATGGCATAAGCTTCATCACCAATCTTCAGATCCAGTGATTTTGCGGAACCGGTGGTGATGCTTGCAACAATTTCAGTTCCCATGACATCGAGAACAACTTCTGTTGATACGGGTCCCTGCGTGATTTCTTTTATTATACCTTTAAGCTGGTTTCGTGCAGATAGCTGCATATGATGCACCTCCTTTTGTCGTGTTGGATAAACTATAATTTTAATATTATATTGTTATATTTTACCACAACAGCATGTAAGATAAAACTGGCGATGGAGCCTGTCTTTTCCAATGTGAAGCGGATGAAGTTTGTGCATTATCTACTAGATCTGATATTCCTCTTTTTCAGCCCCGTCAGCCTCAATATTAACCATGTAACGAGACCCAAAGCTACAAATCCAGCTGAAATCCAGATCGCCAGAGGAGTCCATCCGCTTCCCGGAGTTTTCGGGACTACAAGCGTCCCATCGTCGTTTTGCACTTGAATCCGGTATGAACCGAGTACGGTACTCTTGCTGTTTAAGGCGTCGATCACAAGTTCGCCATTAGCATTCAAATCTTCCCGGCTGATCATGATCTGAACTTTTTCTGTGCCGTCAATCGAGATAATATCTCCGCCAGCTGTCTTGATGTATCTGGTTGCATCGGGCAGTTTTCCGGTATCGATTTCTACCGTTATCATGCCGGTTACTTTGTCCTCTTTGATTGTAAGCGGTATCAGAATGGTTGTCTTTCTATCCGGATTCGTTTCCTTGGGTGTTGTGCTCTCAGCAGGTTCTGTTGTTTCTGTAGGCGCCGCAGTCTCTGTCGGTGTGGGTGTTGCTGTCGGCACCGGGGTGGGAGCCGCTGTCGGTAATGGTGCTGTTGTAGGGACCGGTGCCGGTGTAGGCGTTGGCAGCGGTACCTGCGTCGGTAACGGAGTTGGCGCAGCAGTTGGTATTGGCGTGGCAACAGGTGTAGGCGCAGGTGTTGCAGGCGGGCCGATCCACTTCGCAAAAAGGGTATGCACATGTGCTGTGCTTACCTTTGATACGTCCGTAATCCTGATTCCGGTATCGCCCTCATCGGACCACCATCCATCGAATGTGAAGCCGGTACGCGAAGGTGTCGGCAGGTGCTGGTCTGTGATGCCATCTGCTGCCTTACCGTAAGTGCTGTCAAATAATTTGACCTGTGAAGATGGAAACACCGATCCGCCTGCAGCATTAAAAGTTACAACATAGGCGTTGGCTTTCCACTGTGCGTATAAATTGACAGGTGACTGGATGGCAAATGTAGTGCCCGCAATATAGTCCGTACCACTGCCGTCTGCCATCGTGTTCCAATCATTGAAAGAATATCCGGTTTTCGCAAGGGATCCACGGCTTTCGATAATTACATCTGCGCCATACGTGTATTCGGTGGAGTCAGTTGGAGCGGTACCGTCGGTATTCCCGTTACCGTAGTAAGCTACGGTATATTTTATGGACGTCCACTTTGCATACAATGTATGATCTGCTGCATTGGTTACTGTTGTAATATCCGTAACTTCAGTACCGGTTCCATTATCTCCCGTCCACCATCCTGCAAAAGTGTGTCCGGACAACGTCGGGGCAGGGAGGACTTCGTCTGTCGTGCCATCCGAGGCTTTGCCGTAGGTGCTTCCGAGTAATTTTACCTGCGTGGATGGGGTCACCGTGCCGCCTTGCGCGTCAAATGTCACGATGACACCGGGTATCGGGATCAGAAGTAAGCTGCTCTCTGCTGCAGTTCCCTGAGTCGTTCCGGTTAATGCGACAGGGGTAACTTCAAAGCTGATGTATCTCCCCAGGTCGGCCGTCTGTATTGTATATGTCTGCTCCATAGCATCCAATATTGCTGTTTTCCCTATGCCGGATTCATTGTCCGAACGATACCATACAAATGTTGATTCACCCTGTTCATCATTCTCAGCGTCTGAATATTCATAGCTGCCTGTCAGATTCTGACCGAGAGCAGCTGTACCAGTGATCTGTGGATTAGCCGCTATGGGGGCTGTGTTCATAACAACACCTGCGCCGACTCCGATCAGGACAGGATAATAATCGTTTTTGTGATCGGTATCAGCAGCCCAGACTGTAGATCCGGCATTTGAGTTTAGCTCGGATACAAAAACGGGGAGTCTGAGCTCTGCAGAAGACCTGCCTTCGGGAGCTCCGATGCCAAGGTTGATTCCGACTCCGGATACCATGACGGTCGTGTTCCAGTAACAAAATGAGATGTTGCCGGCAGCTATATATCCCGCGAATCCGCCGACAGCAGAATTGATTCCAGGTTCAGCAATTACGGTGCCGACAGCATAACAATTCGTTATGAAACCGGAATTGTGAGGGGACATTCCGAAATGCCCTGTCAATCCGCCGACTCTGGCTTCACCCGTACACAATATATTGCCTGTGGCATAACAGTTGGAGATCGAAATACTTAATTGATTTGCGCCTAGCCCGAGCAGGCCGCCGGCAATCGTATATGACATAGTATCGTCAAAGATGGTTCCGGTACTTCCGGCTCCCGTGATGTTAACCGTTGAATATGATTTTGCGATGGTACCCCGATTCATCTGGCCGATGAGACCGCCAATGTAGGTATTATCCTTGGTGCACACGATGTTGCCGGTCGAATAACAGTTATTAACTGTTCCATCGATATATCCGGCAAGTGCGCCGACTTTACTGTAGCTGCCGACATATGCACCGTAAATGGAGACATTCTCGACACCGACATTTTCGATGCTGATATCAGTACCGGTGAAGCCGGTATATCCGAACAATCCCAGACAGGGGAGGGCTGTAACCGGAGCTTCCGGCGATCCGATAGAAAGATTGCTGATGATATGATTATCTCCGTTGAAAAATCCCCGAAAATCATTTTCATATCCCAGGCCAATGGGAGTCCATTGTATGCCGGCCAGATCAATATCAGAAATAAGGATATAGTATGCATGATTATACGCAGGATCATTTGCGTTTACACGATCTGCCAGTAAGGCAAGCTGTGCTCCCGAAGCGATTTGAAATGGGTCTCTCCACTTGCCTCTGCCGCCGGAAAATCCGGAAGCAATGGTTCCGTCCCACACATCGGCAGCAAAATGAACAGCCGGGACATGAATTCCTGAAAGAAGGCTAAGACAAATTGTAATAGTCAGGAAAGTGGAAACGTATTTTTTGAAGAGATATATACTCATACAATTGATCTCCTGTTCTGCAAAATGGAAATAAGTATTCATACATCCAATTCGTTAGTTCAGTACAAGAATTACCAATTATTTGTTCTATATTCTAATCTGATAATAACATAAAATGCCTCAAAAGTGCGTCTCAGATGCATTGCGGCAGCGCCTGCAGGGACCGGATGAATTATAGAAATTACTGGATATGTTTTCGTCGATTAAATTCGATTAAAGTTTCTACGAAATTTTTCGACGAAATTCGAACGAAATTATTTTTGAAATACGGTAAAACCGTATTGACAAAAAGTATAAAATACTTTACATTATGTTTAGAGGACAATACAAAATGTAAAGGAGAGTGTTGCATATGTCATACCAAACAAAAAAAACAATCACAAGCATGATCTCTGGTGTACTTATTCTTGCGGCTTATTGCATCTATGCATTCGGAAAATACAATTCGGGATCTGTCGCACAGGGAGATCTGAAGTTCTGGGCGCAAACAATGCTGGTATTCATCGGCATCGGAATTGGAGTCACAATCGTCCTGCAGATTATTTTTCACATCGCACTTTCGATAGGCATCGCCATCAAGGATCGTGACTGCGATGACAAAGAGATCAGCCGTAAAGTTGAAGCTACTGTCATCGAAGACGAGATGGACAAACTGATTGAGCTCAAATCATTACGAGTCGGCTTCATCGTTGCAGGTGTTGGATTTGTCTGGGCACTTATCGTTATGGCTATGGGATATTCGATCGTGCTGGCCATTAACATCATGTTTTTATCATTCCAGATAGGATCGCTTATGGAAGGCATTTCGAGCCTGTATTTTTATGGGAAGGGTGTCCGAAATGGCTAAGAAATTTGTAATTACGAACAACATCCGGACGCTGCGCTTTTTCGCCGGAGAGATGACCCAGCAGGAGCTCGCCGAGAAGGCCAGTGTCTCCCGGCAGACGATCATCGCCGTAGAAGCCGGTAAGTATTCGCCTACACTTGAACTGGCCTTTCGGATAGCCGACGCTTTCGGGGTCCCGATCGGCGAAGTGTTTGGATTCGAAGTGAAGGAAGATGCCAAATAGTATCTGGTCATCGAAAGAAGGAGATTCAAATGAAAGCCGTTGTCTGTGAAAAAAACAGCTCCCCGGATCCGTTTATCTACCGTGAAGTCGAGAAGCCGGTGCCCGGTGACAGCGAAGTGCTGATTAAAGTTCATGCTGTATCCCTGAATGCAGCGGATTACCGTCTGTACAGAATGGGATTGGGCATCCCCAAAAACAAGATCTTCGGTGCTGACTTCACCGGCAGGGTAGAAGCTGCGGGTAAAAACGTTGCGATGTTTCGCCCCGGCGATGAAGTGGCCGCGGATACCTCGGACAACGGCTTCGGCGGGCTTGCAGAATACGCTCTTGCCCCGGAAGCTGCAGTGGTCAGCAAACCCGCAGAAATACCCTTCAAGGAAGCCGCTGCTGTCCCTATGGCATCTGTTACAGCACTTCAGGCTCTCCGTGACTTTGGCGGGATCAAGGCCGGGCAACGCGTTCTTATCAATGGCGCAAGCGGCGGTGTCGGAACGTATGCCGTCCAGCTCGCAAAATACTTTGGTGCTGACGTGACTGCCGTATGCAGCACGGGAAATGTTGATATGGTACGCTCTCTTGGCGCTGACCATGTTATCGATTACAAAAAAGAAGACTTCACCACGAGTGGAATCCAATATGACCTGATTATTGGCGTCAACGGATATCATCCGCTATCCGCTTATAAGCGCTCTCTTGCGTCAAACGGTATATTTGTTATGGTCGGGGGGACATTCCCTCAGATTATTAAATCAACGCTCTTTGGACCGATGATGTCACTCGGCGGAAAGAAAATTCGCGTCGCATCGGCGAAGTCCAATGCAAAAGATCTGGCATTTATAATGAATCTGGTCAGGGACAAAAAGATAAAGCCGGTCATCGACCGGGTCTATCCGCTCGAAGAGACCGGAAAAGCATTCCGGTATCTGAATGAGGGGCATGCAAGAGGGAAGGTTGTAATTACGGTGGTTGAATAAGATATTAAAACCGATGAAAGAAGCCATCTGGCTGCTCTCATCGGTTTATTTTTTAACGTCAAATAAAGTACCGCATTATGTTTATCTGTATTAGTCTAAGTTTTTGCACAAACGGAAGCAGACGCTGCACTATAGATCTTTATAGTACCTACCTGTCGAAAAGCCTTAATCTTGTAGTAATATATTGTACCTGCAGAAAGATCTGCGTTGGTATACGATGGCAGTGCTGTCGCAGTAATCTGCGTGAATCCGCCGGACGGCGTTATCGAGCGATATACCGCATAACCGGTTGCTCCCGGAACCGCTTTACAGCTTACGTTTATACTTGTTGGACTTAATTGAAGCGCCAATAGCATTGTAGGAACCGAGGGTGTTGGCTTTGCCCCGGCAGCAGCTGACGCTGCACTGTAAATCTTTGCTGAACCCAAGACTGTGTATGTCTTGATTTTATAATAGTACATTTTCCCTGTCGTAAGTCCGGTATCAGCATATCCAGTAGTTGCTGTCTCAGCTATCCGGACAAATCCACTTGCTGCTGTCGTTGAACGGTAGATTGTATATCCTGTGGCTCCTGATATGGCTGTCCAGGTAATTTTATTGCTGTTGTATCCTGCCGATGCCGCCTTAACGTTTGTCGGGGAGTTTGGGAGCGGTTTTGCGCCAGCAGCAGCGGTTGCGGCGCTATACACTTTTTTAGTATCCACCAACATGCAGGACTTGATTTTGTAGTAGTACATGGATCCCGTTGTCAATCCTGTGCTTATATAACTGGTCGTTGTGGGAGTCGCTATCTGCTTAAAACCACTGTCTTTTGTCGTCGACCGATAAACCACATAGCTGGATGCCCCTGTAACAGCGTTCCAAGTAATTTGGTTGCTGTTGTATCCGTGCGAGATGACGCTCAGGCCGGTTGGTTTTTGCGGGACGATCTCAGAACCGCTGACCACGTATGTCGAATTGTGGGTAATATTAAAATTACACCAATGATCTGTACCGTCTATAACATAATTGACATTATCGGATTCAAGGTTCAAATTATTATTATCCTGTAAAAAATATAAGTACATCGTCGATGTCAAACCATGGATTTGGTATAAATAGTCAGATTTAAGCCTCACATTAGCAACACCGGGAAGTATGCCGTTAGGATAAAAACTTACTTCTAAAACTTTGTTTTCAAGGCCATACTCAGAGCCGTCAGAATATTGAGTTGTTATTTTGAGGTTGATATCTTTCGTTTCTTCTGTAATAGTATTCCCATTAAATATCCATTGATATTCGTTGTGATTAAGAATAACCGTTATATTTTTACCTCTAATTGCATCAAAAACTGCTTTGGGGCAAATGTCGTTGGCTGAAGAATCAACCAATATCATAGCTGTTTTCCCTTCCTCTAACGATTCCAAATTAGAGATGAGGCTGGGGTTGGATATCGCCATTTCAAACTCGACATCAAATTCATTTATTACTTCGATTTGGGAAGGGGTATTTATAATACAATTACTTGCTGAACTACAGAACAAATAATCATTTGTTCCGTTATTGTAATATGGCTCACCGCTATCACAGCCGTAATTCTGCTCATTACCGAATTGATCAGTTATTCTGATCCAAGAAATATAGTAATTTCCAATTGCGTCTGTTGAAGAAACCGGAATACTAATATTCAAAATACCGCTAAATTTGGGGGAATCACTATAGTTCTCTCCTATGGCAATCAACGGCAATGGATCGCCGTTATCTGCATATAAGAAAATTGTTATATCAATAATACCGGAGCCATTCTCTGTGACGTCCAATGATAAATTAATAAAGCCTGGTTTCTGCACGGTATTCGACTTCACGGTTATGTTGTTTATGGTTGGGGCCAGTAAATCATCAGTGGGATTACCCTGAATACTTATCACTCCAGTGCCCTTGATTATGCATTTGACCGTTTCGTCATCAGCGCATGGAATATACTTGTTCGTTCCATCATCAAGATATCCATCTGCTTGCCATATATTAAAGTATGATCTGTCATTATCAACACCATCATTTATTTGTATAAGATTGACGTAGTAATTTCCGGCGTATTGGGTTGGTGACACAGGTATATCAACTGATATAGTTCCACTTCGTTTAGGTGATGATAAAAAACTTTCACCAAAAGGTATCGAAACTAGTTCACCATTTCTAAATGTATACAAATATCCCATGATTCCAACAACACCAGTACCTTCCTCCGTAACATCAAAAATAAGAGTGACCGTTCCCGGTCTCTGTATAGTGGGAGTTTGTACAGATATACTGTTAATTATAGGAACGACGATATCATCTCCGGGATTCATTTCAATTGTAACCATACCTGTACCATTCATTATGCATTTGACAGATGAATCACTTGCGCAGGGAAGATAGTTGTTTGTTCCGTCATTGGAATATCCGGTTTTAGAAAAATTGTTAAAGTATTGCCGGGTATTGCCGGCCTGATCCGTTATACGGATATCATCAACAAAGTAATTGCTGGGAAATTGTGTTTCCGGAATCGGAATATTGAAGGTAAATGATCCATTGTATTTGGGCGCTGCTGTATAATCTCCGGCATAAAGGATTGTTTTCAGCCGACCGCTGTTATATGTATACAACATGCAGGTAAACCCAACTACACCAGTTCCTTCCTCGTTGACGTTAAAAGAAAGTTTGACAGATCCCGGCTTATGCACTGTGGCAGTCTGCACAGTTACACTGTTTATGATTGGAGCTGTAACATCATACCCGGCAGCTTCAACAAGCTCTGATCCGCTCAAACATAGAAATAACAGACCTATGGATAGAACCAGACCTAACAGTAATATTTTGTTTTTCATGAATTTGCACCTCTGTTCTTATAACACGATAATCGCAAATACTCTTGTTAATACTGTCTGTTAGCTATTATTCATTCAATATATAATTCAAAAATAATTTTATACCTAAAATAAATGTAAAGCAATTGTGAGAATTGCATATGAGTTGCTTTTAATTACATGCGGTTATTTTTGTAGCATGTAATTGGGAATGTCGATAGTTCATAAAATAACAACATTTTTTATACCTCTAAAAGTTAGCAGTTACCCTATAAACCTTGTCTCAAACAAAATTGTCAAAATATTTAAGAATGAAATATAATTATGAACAAAAGGAAGCCTGAAAAATAATTGAAAACAAATAAATTACCCCAAATGAAATATATTGAACGTATGGCTCGTTATATATATGAAGGGAGTTGATGCTGCACATGGAATCTCCTGCTGACCGGAGTGAAACTATTAGCATTATTGTTCATACATACAGCTCAAGTGTCCTTCGATTTGCCTATTCATATGTCAAAAATCGCGCGGATGCTGAAGATATAGCACAGGATGTGTTTGTTACCTATATACAAAAGGCACCGAATTTTGATCACGAAATGAAGCGTAAGGCATGGATCATGAGCGTAACGAGCAACAAGTGCAAAGATTATCTCAAATCCAGCTGGAAAAAGCGCGTGACCTCGATACCGGACAATCTTGGCTATCTTCCCAAAGAAGAATCCGCACTGCTCTCATATGTTTATTCGCTGGATGAAAAGTATCGAATCCCCATTCATTTATATTACTTTGAAGGGTATTCGGTGGAGGAAATAGCAAGGATTACAGGCAATAAAAGTGCGACCGTTGCAACGAGGCTCTCTCGCGGCAGAGCGCTGCTAAAAACAAAGATAGGAGATGATTTTTGTGAATAGAAATCCATATAAGTCAGCAGCCGAGCATCTTCAATTCGATGAAGCGTTTGATGAACAAACAATCTCTCTTATAAATGATGCGGCACAGAGAAAAACGACCCTACGACCCATTCGAATCCCCGAAGGCATATGGGGATATATTGCAGCAGCTGCGGTTATCGCACTTCTATTTATTGCCGTTCCCCTGATAAGAGGTCCGCAAAAAGCAAGCGAAACAACGGTAGCTGCAGCTATGACTGCTGCGGGTTACGAAACAACGGGCCAATCCGAAACAACGTCAGTCGAAACCACAGTAATATCAACACATTCCACAGATATTTATAAGCCAGGAATGGTCATAAAAGATGGCACTATGTATGTCTCAAACACTACTTCAAGAAAGACACCTTACAGCATCAATGAACTGACGGCTGTTGCTGAAAATATATTTACAGGCCTTTGTGTGTCTTCAGGACCGGTCTTTCAGAATGATATGTTGTATACGATATCAGAGGTTCAGGTAACCGAGGTTTTTAAAGGAGTATTCCAAGTGGGGGATATTGTCTTCGTTCTTGAAATGGGCGGCCGAACGACGATCGGAGAATTAAGAAAAGAAACCAGCGAAGAAATCAAAGATTTTGATCATTACGATGACAGAATTTCTGCCGATACGAAGTTTGTTGAGGGGATTGATGGTTACTACCCGCTGAAGGTTGACGAGAATGTCTTATTATTCGCAGATGATACAAGTGGTTTTCTTGAAGATTTCACAGAGCCAGTGTACTACCCGTTCGGTGATTATGAAGGGAAGATGTATCTAAAGAAAGATAATGTCTATGCGAGAAATACGCCATCAAATACAGACGAAATTATATTTGATGAGAAGTCATTATCCATTTCAGTGGATGAACTCAAATTACTAATTTAGGCTTCAATATATTGCTTGCGGCCTATTAATGAAGCCATATGATTTTAACTAGCAGGAGGAAAGAACATGAAAAAGAAAATTGTTTTACTTCTCGTTATTCTGATCTGGGTATTTGGAATTTCATGCAGCCGTGCATCTTCTGAAATCAATGCTGAATCTTCAAAATCACCGACATTACTTACAGAATCAGCTGAAATAACAGAAATCACCGTCGCAATTACTCCACTCATGATTTCCGATATTAAAGTATTAGTATCCAACAGCGATATAATTATCGTTGGATACGTTGAAAAAGCGCTGCCGGTTGTTCGTATTGATGCTGTTAAACTTGGACTTGTTAAAGGTGTTTCTGAACTAGAAGAAAATGTTTCCTGCTATCAGGTCAGAATAGGTCAGGTGATGAAAGGGGATTATGATCCCGGAGATATGATTCGAGTCGATATGCTTGGAGGTCTTGCAGAAGGTTTCGATGAAATATATATGGGTCTCCAATACCCAGTCGAGGGATCTACATACTTGATGTTTATTGAAAAATCAGACCGTACTGAGAAAAATAAATATTTTATGTATCGATTTGTTGGAACATTTGACGGGTTCTCCGAAATTGTTGACGGAAAAATTGAGCCGCAAAAATATACTTCGATTTTCGAAAAAGGAGTTTCACTTGACGAGGCTTTAAAAGAAATAAATGAAGCAGTGGAATCAAAGTAGATACATGCTAATATTTGATGTTTCAAAATTATTCTTGGTGTTCTAGACCGATGAAGGCATATGATTTTGACCTGCAGGAGGGATTAATCATGAGAGATTTGGCAAAAACAGAATCTTTCTTTGCGCTCGTTTTATTGCTCTGTTTGCTGACTGCTTCCTGTGCAAAAACTTCGGATTATCCTCAGTTTACTCTGACAGAACCGGATCAGATCCTGATAACACAGGGCAGCCAATCGATTGAATTTGATAAGAACAGCCCGGAGTTTGATAAAATCTTTGTTCCTATCCAGGATGCCTGGTGGAAGAAAAATCAGAATTATGAGATGGTTACAGATGGCCGGCCTACAAAGGTACTGACACAACTCACAGAAGATAATATTGATAATCAGACGATTATGGTGTCATTTATTTATGATACACCCATTGCATGGATGGACGCCTTTGAACCGGGTGACGTAAAAACATATGAGGTATCTCAATACGTATTTTTCCCTTTCGGATACAATTCCGGCGCAGCTGAAGAAAACAGCGAGGTCAGGGATGTTGGCATTATGGTTGTCGAAGAGAACGGGAATTTATACAATCAGAATAATGTCTATGTGTTTGTTTATTCGTCCGGGTTTAGAGATATCATTACCGAAATAATAACGACGACTTCAAATCAGAATATTCAGATCAGCTTGATTTCAGTTTTATCCAGATAAAGCAAGTCAAATATACATACAAAGAACTTGAAGAAGCACGAGAGATCCTGAACAAGGAATGGCTCAAATCAGACCGACTGGCAGATATGGGGATTATCGGGCATGGAATTGATGAGAAGAACAATGCAGTCCTGATTGTAGTCCTGGAAATAAATGATGCGATCCGGAGTGAAGTTGCTAAATTAATTCCCGATACAGGGATGCTTAAGATTGAGGTTGGAGAGGAAATAGTGCCTTATTGATTAGTTTTGAATAGTTTTAATAAAGGATGGTTCTTCTATGAAAAGAAAGATTATTGTTACAGCAGTTTTCGTCGTACTCATTATTGGCGCCGGTGTTGCATATGCAGTAACCAGGCTGTCAGAAAGACAGCCTGAACCTGAAATCGGCAGTTATAGCAGTGATTATGTCAAACAATTTGTATCGGAAAATTTGTCTGATAAAGATAACATTATTGTACCCTGCTATAAGGAGAATGACCTGCTGTATAACACCGGATGCTTTTCATTGGGCAGGGATGCGGGAACTAACAGCGCATCCGGCTTCAGAACAGATCTTTTTGAAAGGATAGTCAAGATGTTTCCTGATCCACTAATCAGAGAAGAAGGAAATTATATTTATGCAGTGTATGACACTGATATTAGTACCCGTTTATTTCTGTTCTTTTCTATCGAAAAGAGCGGGGGGATGTTTTTGGATGGCTTTCCCGTAATCATGAAAGAAAAACTTTCATATTCTGATTTTGCTGGATTAAAAGCAGGCGACGATATTAAGATAGTTGAGGGTATTGATCCTGTTGTAACATTATACACAGGAAGTTTTGACAGTATCTCGGATAATGTTTTAGTTGAGCGCGGCGATAAATTTAAGTTTTTCACCACGATACATCTGCTTTCAGACGGAATTTTGAAGATTGAATACGAAAGGGAATCTGTTGGGAATTATATAATTAAAGATATTATATTTGCTGAAGATTTTGCCTTGAATGGTGCGAATGGTGAAACCAATTATAAAATAGCTGCTGAAGATTATATAACTGGTTCAGAAGAGAAGTAGTTTTATAATGATGTCCGGGCTGCTTATCTGACCCCTGAAAAATATACTGCACAATCTATTATCTATATTATGCAGAACCGAAGAAAATTATGCAGAAAGAGAAATCATTGTGCAGAATGGAAGGGGTCTATTTAGCATGCGTCGATGTTATTAATGCAGGATAGAATTTGAAGGATGCATATGCATTTCAGATGTACGATCTCCCGGAAGAACCGGACCTTTTACGCTGTCCGTAACGGAAAGAACGGAGGCAATGCAGGGATTAATCAACTCTCCTGGTGATGTGGGGAAAATAAATATGGTACTTGTACAGAACAATTTTTCAGCATATCAACTCAATTTGTCATATAATAATCCTTAACACATAGAACATGCAGAGCCGGTTTGTACTAATTGTATTATCAGTTGAATAGGGGGACGCCATATGTCTCATATTACTTCGAGATCTGCTTACGAAAGTCTGCAGGAGCGTTTGAACCGGTTTCCTCAGGGGGCGCCGGTTTCGGATACCCTGTTCAAAATCCTCGGCATTCTTTTTTCGGAAAAAGAAGCAGCTTTGGTTGCGCAGCTTCCTATCAAGCCGTTCAATGTACAGAAAGCGGCGTCTATCTGGAATGTGTCGATTTTTGAAGCGACAAAAATCTTAGATGGCCTTGCATCACGATGCATTCTGCTGGATATGGAAAGCCACGGTGAGACGCGATATATCCTGCCTCCGCCAATGGCCGGATTTCTGGAATTCTCTATGATGCGTACCAGAAATGATATAGACCAGCATCTGCTGGCGGAGCTTTTTTACCAATATATGAATGTGGAAGAAGAGTTTGTCAAACAGCTGTTCTCCGGTACGGAAACCAACCTCGGGAGGGTGTTCGTCAATGAGACGACTCTGCCGGAAGCGGATGGCACGGTGCAGGTACTTGATTTTCAAAAAGCGAGTCACATTATCACATCTGCCGAACATATTGCTATCGGAATGTGCTATTGCCGACATAAAATGCAGCATGTCGGAAAGAATTGTGATGCCCCGATTAATGATATCTGCATGACTTTCGGGGGAACTGCGGATGCTCTGGTCCGACACGAGTATGCCCGTAGGATTGATTCTTCCGAATGTATGGAACTCCTTCATAAAGCGTATGAATACAATCTTGTTCAATTCGGGGAAAATGTCAGAAAAGATGTATCGTTTATCTGCAACTGCTGCGGCTGCTGTTGTGAAGCATTAGTCGGCGCAAAGAAATTCGGCAGCCTTCACCCGATCGAAACAACCGGTTTTCTGCCTATACTTAATGAAGAATCCTGTATCGGCTGCGGTAAATGTGCAAAGGCGTGTCAGATAGACGTGATCAAAATGACCTCCGCAGGATCGGACAGCGCTGTGAAAACGACTAAAATTCCTGTTGTTGATGAGAATCTATGCCTTGGCTGCGGACTGTGTGTCCGCGCCTGCCCGAATAAAAGCCTTCTCTTAAAAAGCACCGGAAATAAGGTCATTACACCGGAGACATCCGTACATAGGGTTGTCTACATGGCGATCGATAAAGGAATGCTTCAGGAGTTGATTTTTGACAATAAGGCCCTTTATAGTCATCGGGCGATGGCTGCCATTCTATCAGCTGTCTTGAAGCTGCCGCCCCTCAAGCGTGCGATGGCAAGCAGGCAGATGAAATCCAAATACCTGGACAAACTGATTGCAAGGCAAAATATCTAGAGGGAGATTGAATATTTAGTGGAGGCAAAAGCCTGCCGGAATACCGGACAGATCAGATACTAAAAATCACTGACGTCGTATGTGTAATTTGCACTTAGTATTATTCAGCTAGATTTTCGATTATTTTGTTGCTGGATTCTAGGTTTGGGGTTCTGCTTCCTCAGTCGGTTTTTTTTCTGATCAGCCGTTGCCAGAGATTCATTTTTGACGCTGTATACAGGAAAAGACCGGTCCAGATCAGACCAAAGCAGATAGCATGTGCTGTCGTAAAAGCTTCACCATAGGCAAAAACACCCAGAATCAACATCACCGTTGGCGCTATATACTGCAGGAATCCTACCATGGACAGGTCGAGGTTTCGGGCACCGGTGGCGAACAGGATCAAGGGGATAGCGGTGACTGCACCGCCCAAGGGCAGGAGTATCCAGATCCAGGGGGAACCAGCCGACAGGGCACCAACAGCAGCTTCAGGATTGACGGGAAATGATCCTGTTTTTGGCACCGCTAAGAGGTATACCAGGGCGATGGGAGAAAGCATAGCAGTCTCGATCCCCAGACCGATGGATGATTCGACTTGAACTATTTTTTTAAGCAGCCCGTAAATGCCGAAAGACAATGCCAACACCAGGGAAATCCAGGGAAGCCGCCCAACTTGAACCGTCATGACAGTAACACCTGCCGCAGCCAGCACGATGGCAACGATCTGACTGGCTTTGAACCGTTCTCTATATATGACAGCGCCCATGGCGATCGAGACTAACGGATTGATATAGTAACCGAGGCTGCCGTCGACGATCTGGCCATTATTGACTGCATAAATAAAGACAAACCAGTTAATTGTGATGAAAAAGGCGGCCAAACCGAAAATCATCAGATCACGAGGCCGTTTCAGCACGGCAACCAACTCGGTCCATTTTCTCGACAGGAGAATCAGGCCCATGACAAAGACAAAAGACCAGACGATCCGGTGCGCGATGATGCGGTCGGAAGGTATGGAGCGTAGGAGCTTCCAGTAGATGGGTAGAAATCCCCATAAACTGTAAGCCAATAATATTGATATGATACCCTTAGTTTTGTCTTTATTTTGCATGTTAGGATATTAACATAAACCAGATCGGAAATCGATGGATGTCAGGGACTCAATCTGAACGGCAATGGCTATTGATTAATAGATTTCTTCGACCAGCACTGGGCTATAAAGATGACATATTCTTCTCGTATATGAATGCTTGCTGCCTCGCTGCCTGCTGAATCAGCCGACACCGTCAGCTTCGTTTGGTTTTCTCCACAAACCAAACGAAGCCGTCTACAATGGTCTGTGCAGCCAGAGCTGCATCATCCGAAGCATCGAAATTTGTCAGATAAATCTCGCAGCATTTATGGTCACCGACAATATAAAAAATATGGATACACCCCATTCTTCGTCACTAACGATTGTAAAAACATATACGACATATATCCTTGATCTGTGGATAACCCGCTTCCCGTCAAAGAGGCGTTGGGATCTTTTCCGATCTGATTTGCTCGCTGTGACATGATCGCATCGCGAAAAGTCATTCTATCTTCTTCATCGTATTTATTTATCCCTATCCTGACCGAAACATTGTTTGTTTGATCCTCATTATCACATCCCTCCTGAACATAGAAAACTTGTCCTTTGTGGAATACGTGATGCTTTCCACCCATCCGTCCGGGATCGAATAACTACCGAAATCCTTGAAGAACTCATTTCTTTCTCACATATATCTTGGAAAGATCGGAGATGAGTATTGCGTATACAATCCGCTTACGGAACCATGTTGTGTCGGGATCTTACCGAATCTTTTCCTCGAATGAAGACTTAAGAGGAACACATATCTGCATTATGTGGAGGAATAGAACGATATTCTGAACAGGCTGGCTGACACGCATATGCCGCTTGTTATCATGACTCCTTACGAGAAGGCGATCCCACGGCCGCTGCTAGGACATCGAAGTATGTTCGGCGATGTCTCCCGGAACTTCGATAAGATGGAGACACCCTTCATCCATGCAGGCTTCGCTCGAAAAGGGATTATGGGGAACGCTGACAGCACATTGTGCGACACAATCGGCATGGCCGATCTGACGTCTGCGCTTCTAAAAATGAATCCCGACCTCTTTGCGGACGAGACACCTGTTCCGAATACGTGGTATGAGTGATAGCGGGTTCGACTTCTTTTCGGTGTAGGTGTGAATCTTGCGATCAATGAAATTGTAGTGAATTTTGTCGGAAAACGGACCTCCAATATCTCCGTCATCATAACGGCGCTATGCTTTGCTGCAGCCGCGATTGTTCTTGCGGTCATCGGTTTTTGCGCTGCGCAAAACTATGAATGGGAGAAGACATCGCAATTACACATTTCCGCGATATATCAT
>DIEQ01000051.1 GCA_002418705.1 Mageeibacillus sp. UBA5770
ACTTTGTAAAAGTTCAGCACTTCCTTGCCAGCGGAAAAGCGCTGCCGGAAGAAGTGAAGTTCATTCGTTCAGTTGTGGGTAATGCAATCGGCATAAAGATCGATGGCGGCATCAAGACGGCTGCTTTTTGCAAAGAACTGATGGATGCCGGCGCAAACAGGCTGGGTCTGACAGCTACTTTTGCTATTATGGCGGAAAGTGCCCAAAAGTAAAAAGCAATAGATATCAAAAATTTTTAAATTTCGACTTTACCAATAGATAACGAGGGGCTGCAGATGCGGCCTCTTTTTTTGTCGATTTACTAAGTGCGGCCGCTTCTGCTTAACAGAAGCATTTTATTCATAAAAGAATTAGATATTACTTTACATAGATTCCTGCATGGGGTACATTTGAATAGATATGAATTCGTGAAGACCTGGGAAATAAGGTGGTTGTATGTCAAAGTATGAAAAGATAAATCTCATGGTCAATATTGCGAAACTTTATTATGAAGATGATTACAATCAGAATATGATTGCTGAAAAACTCAACCTCTCGCGCCCCTATGTTTCCAAGCTTTTAAATCAGGCCAAGGAAGAGGGACTTGTAACGGTTCACGTCCATGTTCCTCAGGATTATGAGACGAAGCTCGAATCCGAGATTCGAGAGCATTTCGGATTGCTGAAAGCTATCATTGTACCTGCCGGAGTTAATGTCAACACATTAAGCCGAATTGGCGCTGAGGCTGCAAAATACCTTGACTCAATTATTAAGGACGACGATACCATTTGTCTTTCCTGGGGCAGAACTCTCTATGAGTTCAGCTTGAATTTGATTCCAAGAAGTGATCTCAAAAATATATCAATTGTTCAGGGCTGCGGCGGAATCAGTCAGATTTCTAAAAATATCTTTGCAAACGAAATTCCTACGAAGCTTGCTGAAGCTTATGGCGGTATTCCATATGTTCTGACCCTGCCGGCTATTCTCGATAAAAAAGACACAGTGGAAGCACTTTTGCACGAAAGAAACATCGCCCAAATCATGGAGCTTTCCTTGAAAGCCAATATCGCTATTTTCACCATGGGTTACTTCAGTACTGACTGCGCACTCGCGCGAGCCGGTTATCTGAGTAAGAGTGAAGTGAAAAAATTAGAAAAAGAAGGCGCTGTAGGTGATGTCTTTACCCATCTTATCACTGTCGACGGAGAAATCTGTGACAAGGAATTGGATGAGCGTACGATAGCCATCCCGTTGAGTGAGTTGAAAAAGAAAGAATATCGAATCGGAATTGCCACCGGATCGAATCGGGAAAAGAGCATTTATGGTGCGCTTGTCAGCGGCGTATGCAATGTACTTGTGACGGACGAAGTGACGGCCCTCGCTATGATGGAAAATCTAAGTGCGTCCTGGAAAGCAAAGAGACAGGCTGAAAAATCGAGTCTTAAATAGAAAATAATCCTCCAGTATAAAAAACATCAAATTATTACTCCGTCTGGAAGCAGGCTTGTTTGTGCATGCTTATAAGCACACGATTTTGTGTAAATTTCACTAAATATACAAGAAAAATTACATTTAGTGTTGTGCTTTGCACAATGATCCGCAAACAAAAAGGAACATTTTCTATGCATATAATAAAAAATGTTCCTGAAAACTCTTGACACGGAACCTTTCAGCCATCATAATGAAATTAAATTCAGCTAGTGAAATTTGTTGCAAACAGAAAGAGGCCCCCAGTGAGTGATGATAACCGGCAGCTTTTGAAAATAGCAAAAAAATATTTCTTCCTTAAACAAAGCCAGGAGGAGATCGCCATTCAAGAGGGGATCTCAAAATCCACCGTTTCCCGCATGATTGCTAAAGCGGAAAAAATGGGTTATGTCACGTATCAGCTTAATTTCCCGATTATGGATGTTGAATCACTCGAAGAAGAACTGAAGGAAGCCCTGCATTTAAAGGCCGTACATGTAATCGCAGTTGATATTGATGACCCGGCGGTTATTTTAAGGGATGTTGTTACTTCAGCATCCATGTATCTTGATAAAATCGTCGAAGACGGTGACATAATTGGCGTATCCTGGGGGAACACCATGAACGAAGTTGCCCGTCAGCTTACACCAAGTGACCGCAAAGGTGTCCGCGTTGTGCAGCTCAATGGCGGCATATCCCGTAATATCGTGCCGACCAATGCAGAAGGAATTGTCAGTAGTTTTGCCAATAATTTTAACGGTATCGGGTATATACTTCCTGTCCCGGCTTTCGTGGACAGTTCGAAAATTGTCGAAGCCCTTAAAGAGGACTCCCGGATAAGGGAAGTATTTGACCTTATGAAAGAAGCGCAAATTGCCGTATTCAGTGTTGGAAACATTGATTCAGATTCCATCCTGATAAATGCAGGTTATTTCACACAGCAGCAATACGCTGACCTGAGACAAAATGGCTTTGTAGCTGATATCTGCACACACTATTTCAACATTAAAGGCGAGATGCCCTTTAACAATATCAATGACCGCGTTCTCGGGATTGATCCGGAACTGCTTAAGGAAAAAAAGCACAGCATATGCATTGCAATTGGGAAGAAAAAAGTCGAAGGCATCATCGGTGTTGCCCGCGGCGGATATGCAAATACGCTCTTTACCGATGAAGAAACAGCAAAGGAAGTTCTCAAGCGCATTAACAAAGAGAATCTGATTACAAAATAATCAATATTTGAAAACACGAGGATCATTCGATCCTAAAAAGACATAACAGGAAATGTTATGCCTCTATATTCTTATACAAAAATTTGAGCATATTGGCAGGAGGATGACATGTCAGACAACTTCTTTCTCGGATTAGATTTCGGAACGCAAAGCGTAAGAGCCGGTATTGTAGATGATTCCGGATTGATCCGTTCCGAGTACGAATGCTCATATGCGACTGAATATCCGGCATCCGGCTGGGCAACGCAAAAACCCGAATTCTGGTGGAAAAGCTTCATTTTAGCCAGCAAGTCAGCCGTGATGAACCTGGCTCCGGAATTGAGAAGCAAAATTCGTGCTGTAACCGTATGCGCAACGTCTTCATCCGTCTTAATGCTTGATAAGCATGACAATCCATTGTCTGACTGTATGCTTTGGATGGACATCCGTTCTAAGGAACAGGCACAAAAGATCAATCGTTCCCATGCAGATATTTTACGCCAGTGCGGCGGAGAAGTATCACCGGAGTGGCTGCTGCCTAAAGTCCTCTGGCTCAAGGAAAACGAACCGGAAAAATATAAGAATGCCAGCGTAATCTGCGAACAGCTCGACTATATTAATTACCGTCTCAGCGGTGTGCTGTGTGCAAGCGCATGCAATGCCGTATGCAAAGGTAATTATGATATTGACAACGGATTTGATGATTCCTTTATGAAGGAGATCGGACTTGAGGACTACAAGGAGAAACTGATCGTAAATGTTCTTCCGTTAGGCAGTAAAATCGGTCAGGTCGGCGATGACGTTTTAGAGCTGATCGGTCTCAAAGGTGTATCAGTTAACTTATATCAGGGCGGTATTGATGCCCATGTTGCCATGTATGGAATGGGTGTTGTCGAGACCGGCCGGATGGCAATGATCATGGGAACCAGTTTCGTGCAGTTTGTTCTTTCTGAAAACAAGCCGGATATGGGCGGAATATGGGGGCCATACAAAGGTGCTATGGCAGGCCTTGAATACCTTCTTGAATGCGGACAGATTTCTGCAGGTTCACTTGTAAAGTGGTTCAAGCAAATCAGTCACATTCAGGGTGAAAATCCTTACGACGTAATGATGAATGAAGCGTCTGCGGTAGAAATAGGCTCAGACGGTTTACGGATTCTTGATTATTTTCAGGGAAACAGAACCCCCTATAAGAATCCCGCTGCCAGAGGAGTCATCTTCGGACTTACTCTCCAGCATAACCGGGCACATATATACAGGGCTCTGCTCGAATCTGTCGCTTGCGGTGCCCGGCTCATCGTTGATAATTTTGAAAATCATGGGATCAAAATCGATCATATCACTGTCTGCGGCGGTGTCACACGCGATCCGGTCTGGCTTCAAATTATCGCAGATGTCACCGGTAAAAATCTCGTCATCAATGAAAACACTCATGCCGGAGGCATTATGGGATGTGCACTGATAAGCGCTGTCGGTGAAGGCGTATTTGAAAAATTATCTGATGCAGCAGATTCAATGACACACATAAAAAGAAAAATTTCAGCCAGTTCAAACAGTCATCAACTATATGAACCGGTTTATCGGGACTATATCAAACTATATGAATTGCTCAATCCGATGATGAAAATTGAAGTACAGGTACCAGAAATGATCTTGACTGAAACATAATTGTTCAAACTAAAATCGAAAATTATTGGCTTACAAAAATATATTCGCACTATCCTCAACACACCTTCAACGCTCAAGATGATCCGCGCAAAGGCAACCTCACGAACGCGAATATATAGCCTTCATTATAGAGATAAAGGGATTTCAAAAAGCAAGCATAATAAAGAATACAAAGGAGAAAAAACAAATGGAAAAG